>NZ_RZOM01000962.1:0-2388 GCF_003999175.1 Mesorhizobium sp. M7A.F.Ca.ET.027.03.2.1
GTGTGGGAGACCCTGCACGAGACGCGGCCGACGGCGATCAATCTGCGCTGGGCGCTCGACGAGATGCGGCGCTTCCTGCGCCCCGTGCCATCGGAACAGCGCGCCGAAGCTGCCTATCGGCGGGCCAGTGAGATCGCCGACGAAGATGTCGGTCTCAACCGCGCCATCGGCGAGAACGGTCTTGCCATCATCAAGGCGATCGCGGCGCGCAAGCAGAAGGGCGAACCGGTCAACATCCTGACCCACTGCAATGCCGGCTGGCTGGCCACGGTCGACTACGGCACCGCCACGGCGCCGATCTACCTGGCCACAGAAGCCGGCATTCCGGTCCATGTCTATGTCGATGAAACGCGGCCGCGTAACCAGGGCGCACAGCTCACCGCCTGGGAGATGGCCGGGCACGGCGTGCCGCACACACTGATCGTCGACAATGCCGGCGGCCATCTGATGCAGCGCGGCGCAATCGACATGGTCATCGTCGGCACCGACCGCACAACGGCCGACGGCGATGTCTGCAACAAGATCGGCACCTATCTCAAGGCGCTCGCCGCCGCCGACAATGATGTGCCGTTCTATGTCGCACTGCCGTCGCCGACCATCGACTGGACCGTGCATGACGGACTGGCCGAGATCCCGATCGAGCAGCGCTCGGCCGACGAGGTCTCGCTGGTCTGGGGCAAGACCGCCGCCGGCGAGATTGCCCAGGTGCGCATTTCGCCGGAGACGACGCCTGCGGCCAACCCGGCCTTCGATGTGACGCCGGCGCGGCTGGTCACCGGCTTGATCACCGAGCGCGGCGTTGCCAAGGCATCGCGCGAGGGATTGAAGGCGATGTTCCCCGAGCGGGCGTAGCCCACGTCCCTAGTACAGAGGCTCGGCCATATGCTTCGGTGTCGGCCATGTCTCGGTAATGCCCGGCTGCACCGGCCGCTCCAGATAGGTCGATAACACCACATAGCTGCGCGTCGAGGTGACCCCCGGCGTTTCGTACAGGCGCGCCAAAAGGCCTTCGAGTGCTCTGGTGTCTTCCGTGCGGACCTTCAGCAGCATGCAGGTATCACCGGCGACCGTATGGATCTCCTCGACTTCGGGATATTGGGAGACCGCCATCAGTTCCGGCGTCTTTCCCCAGCCCCTGGTGTCGATATGGACAAAGGCAAGCAAAGGCTTTTTCACCGCCCGGGGATCGATTATGGCGACTGTGTTGCGGATGGCGCCGCTGCGACGGAGCCGTTTGACCCGCTCATGCGCTGCGGGTGGCGACAAGCCGACGCGATCGCCGAGTTCGGCGTAGCTGATCGTGGCGTCATCGACCAGGACACCTAATATTCTTCGGTCTATCGCGTCGAGATCGCGGGCCGCGGGCCTGTTCTGCAGAATGCCATCTGTTTCTTCATCCATGGCGAAATTCCTGGTTCTCCGCTGAATAGAATACGGCCATTATGCTGATATGTCGAACATTGATCAAGTTGCGCCATTGACTGCCCGAGCCCCGATCCCGGCGCTTGCCTATCTGCTGACGGGCTGCATCGCCGTCATCGGCTCGAACTCGCTAGTGCTGGGTCCGATTGCACCGGCTGTCGCCTCGTCGTTCGGCACCAGCGTGCCGGCCGTGATGATTGCGGCGGCAGCGTTCGGCCTTGGCACCTCCGCAAGCGCCCTGTTCCTGGCCCGCTACATCGACCGGCTCGGCGCCCGCCGGATGCTGCAGGGGGCTTTGTTGCTGCTGGCACTGGCGCTGGTTGCGAGTGCCGTCGCACCCACGGTGATCATGCTGGTCGCGGCACAGTTACTCGCCGGCATCGCTGCCGGCATCGCCATGCCCGCGATCTATGCCAGCGCCGCGGCCATCGCCCCACCGGGCAGGGAGAGCGGCACGATCGGCGTCGTGCTGACCGGATGGACGCTCAGCATGGTGGCCGGCGTTTCGCTTTCGGCCGTGCTTGCCGATCTTGTGCATTGGCGCGCCGTTTTCGCAGCGGTCGCGGTGCTTGCGGCCCTTGCATGGATGGGGCTGACGGCGACGTCGCTCAGCGACACCAGGAAGGCCGGACCGGCGCCCGCCCCGCTGGAAGCGCTCGGCATTCCCGGAATCCTGCCGCTGCTGGTCGCGTGCGCCGCCTTCATGACTTCTTTCTACGGCGTCTATGGCTATCTCGGCGACCATCTTCATGTCGGGCTTGGACAGCCGGTGAGCGCCAATGGCCTGGCGGCGCTTGCCTACGGTATAGGCTTCGGCACCGCTGCTCTGCTCGACGGCGTCATCGACAGACTGGGTGCGCGGCGCGTCATGCCGTTTGCCTATCTTCTGGTTGCGGTGGTCTACGTCGCGATGGCCGCGACGAGCGGCAGTTTCGGGCTGACCTTGACCATGGTGGCCATCTGGGG
>NZ_RZOM01000963.1:0-2382 GCF_003999175.1 Mesorhizobium sp. M7A.F.Ca.ET.027.03.2.1
ATCGTGCGCCAGGCACCGATCCTGCTGCTCGACGAGGCGACATCGGCGCTCGACAACGAGGCGGAGGCGCGCGTCCAGGAAGCGCTGACCCAAGTCATGCAAGGCCGCACCACCATCGTCATAGCGCATCGGCTGTCGACGGTGGTCAATGCCGACCACATCATCGTGCTGGAAGAGGGACGGTTGGTCGAGGAAGGCACCCATGCGACGCTGATGGCCGACCCGGACAGCATCTATTCCCGCTTCCACCGCATCCAGGGCAAGAAGGGACTGGGGCTTGTCGAGGACCGCGAGCCGATCCAAACTCCGGTCCGGGCCACGCGTGCGAAGAAGACTGCTGTGAGGAGCACATGAGCGAAGCAGGCGATATGGGCCTGGTGGTGGTGGGCGCTGCCGGCCGCATGGGCCAGACGCTGATCCGCGCCATCCACACCATCCCCGGCGCGCGGGTCATCGGCGCGGTCGAGCGGGCGGGTTCGCCCTATCTGGGCAAGGACGCAGGCGAACTGGCGGGCATCGGTATCATCAACGTGCCGATCGGCGACGATCCGCTGCCGGTCTTCGCCAAGGCAGACGGCGTGCTCGACTTCACCACGCCTGCTTCGACGGTCGAATTCGCGGGCTATGCGGCGCAGGCGCGCATCGTTCACGTCGTCGGCACGACCGGGTGCACGGCCGACGACAATGCGAAGATCGCGGCGGCGGCGCGCCATGCGACCATCGTCAAGTCGGGCAATATGAGCCTCGGCGTCAATCTTCTGGCGGTGCTGGTCGAACAGGCGGCGCGCGCGCTCGATGCCGACGATTTCGACATCGAGATCCTCGAAATGCACCACAAGCACAAGGTCGACGCGCCGTCGGGCACAGCACTTCTGCTCGGCGAAGCTGCCGCCGCCGGGCGCGGTATCCCCCTTTCCGGCAACGACGTGCGGGTCCGCGACGGCCACACCGGCGTGCGCAAGACCGGCTCGATCGGCTTTGCCACGCTGCGCGGCGGCTCGGTGGTCGGTGACCACAGCGTGCTGCTGGCTGGCACCGGCGAGCGCATCACGCTTGCCCACCATGCAGAGGACCGCGCCATCTTCGCTCGCGGCGCCGTGAAGGCGGCGCTTTGGGCGCGCGGCAAGAAGCCGGGACTGTATTCGATGCGGGACGTGCTCGGCCTCAGCTGAGCCGCCTATCTGCCAACTTGCCCATCTGCCAACCTGAAGGGAGCAAACATGTCGAGAACCCTCGTGCTCGTGCGTCACGGCCAGAGCGAATGGAACCTGAAGAACCTGTTCACCGGCTGGCGTGACGTCGACCTGACCGAGCAGGGCCACGCCGAGGCCAAGGCCGCCGGCCAGAAGCTCAAGGCGCGTGGCATGAAATTCGACATCGCCTTCACCTCGGCGCTGATCCGGGCGCAAAAGACCTGCCAGCACATCCTCGACGCGGTCGGCCAGAGCGATCTGAAGACCATCCGCGACCAGGCACTCAACGAGCGCGACTATGGCGACCTTTCCGGCCTCAACAAGGACGACGCCCGCAAGAAATGGGGCGAGGAGCAGGTGCATGTCTGGCGCCGATCCTACGACGTGCCGCCGCCCGCCGGCGAAAGCCTGAAGGACACCGGCGCCCGAGTCTGGCCCTATTACCTGCACGACCTGCAGCCGCATGTGCTGCGCGGCGGCACCGTGCTGGTCGCCGCCCACGGCAACTCCCTGCGCGCGCTGATCATGGCGCTCGACGGCAAGTCGGGCGAGGAGATCGTCAAGCTGGAACTCGGCACCGGCGTGCCGGTCATCTACCAGCTCAACGCCGATTCCACCGTCGCTTCGAAGGAAGTGCTGGACGACTGAGCCGGCGAACGGAGCACCTGCGAAAAAAGCGCGTTGACAGCAATCGCTTGCCCGCTTACATGAGCCCGCACCAGCCCAGATGGCGGAATTGGTAGACGCGCACGGTTCAGGTCCGTGTTCCGCAAGGAGTGGAGGTTCGAGTCCTCTTCTGGGCACCAAATTCCCGTTTCGAACCATTCGCCGGTTCAGAAACTTAGAGAAAAAGCCCGGCTCGTCCGGGCTTTTTCTTTGCCGCCAACCTCCCCTTCCGGCCAGTCTCCTCACAAACCGCTTCAAACTCCGCGCCCGCTTCGCTACGCTCAAAACCATGGCTCAATCCACCACCCAGATATTCGGTGCCCGCCGCGACCAGGCGTTCCCCACGCTGGCCGAGGTGGATATCGACCGCATGCGCCGGTTCGGCGAGGCCAGCGCCTATGCCGCCGGCGAGCACATCATCGAAGCAGGCGATGTGGCGCCCGGTCTGATCGTCGTGCTGTCGGGCAGCGTGGACATCACCCAGGACGGCGGGCTCGGCCGGCGCGAGACGATCGTCACGCAT
>NZ_RZOM01000964.1:0-2382 GCF_003999175.1 Mesorhizobium sp. M7A.F.Ca.ET.027.03.2.1
TGGTGCCTGGTCTCATCTCGCGAGTAGTAGCGCTCGAGGTAGTATTGTCCGATCGACATCACGGAGACGACGGCCAGATACCAGAATGTCACCACCAGCAGGAGCGGCATCGTCTCGAACGTGCGGGCGTAGATCGACTGCGCCGAGTACAGCAGATCGCCCACGGCGATGATGCTCACAAGAGATGTCGTCTTGAGAAGATTGACCGTCTCGTTTCCCGTCGGCGGGATTATCATCCGCATCGCTTGCGGCAATATGATGCGACGGAGCGAGAGACCGGGGTTCATGCCAAGGCAGGCCGCAGCTTCGCCTTGGCCAGGGCTCACGGATTTCAACCCCCCCCGCACGATCTCCGCCATGTATCCGCTTTCGTGAAGGGACAGGGCGACGACCGCGGCGACCATGGGCGTCATTACATCGTTTGTGGAAACGGAAAAAACCGTGCCGTAGCCAGGCACCCAAAGGCTGAAGTTCTTGATGACCAAGGACAGATTGTACCAGAGAACGAGCTGGACCAGCGCCGGAGCACCCCTGAACAGCCATACAAATGCCTTTGCGGGAATGGAAAGTAGCTTGCTCGGCGAAAGCATCATCAGAGCGGCGATCGTCCCGCCGACAATCGCCAAGACCATGACGATGAACGTCAGCGAGATTGTCTGTCCCAGCCCGTTCATGATCAACGGATTGAACAGGTAGGTGGCAACCACTGGCCATTGGAAGTTCGGGTTGAAGATAGCCGATCGCACTATAAGAAGTACGCCGACGATGACGAGCACAACGGCTGCCAGCCGCCAGGGATGCCCCAGGGGCACCACAGTCAGCGCGTTTGGGTCAATCTGCTGTTGACTTTCTTCCTTCACAGTCACTGGCGGTCCTCCATTGTAAATGGCACCTTCCCTTGCCAAGCGGCGGCGCTGTAGATTGCATTTTGCGATTGTTCGGGCCAACCGAGAGATCTCGCAGCCATCCCGCCATCCACCGACCGGGCGGCGCGTAAAGGCATTGTGTTTCTCTTTTTCATTAGCCAGTGAACGTTGAAGCAAGGCTTGAGATTGATCAAATTGATAATATGCATGAGAGTAATGAGCAGCAATCATACTGCTGCATGGGATGGCGCGCGCAATGTAAACGACAAGGCCCCACACCTACGTCAGTCGGCATTGGCTTCATCCCGAGGCGGCCAGTTCCGTGGACCTCGCCATCGACAAGGTTCTACTGCTTCCTGGTTTGCTCAACCTGCTTCAAAGCGCGGCGAATCTCTCGATCGGCAAGGCTTGGCACTGGGGTCCCCCTAGCTAGAGCGTCGTTCGTGCTCGATAGAGGGATGATTGAGGGTCATGATTCGGATCCTGCAGAAATGCGAAGACTGGTGAGTTAGCCTCGGAGGTTAACTTGCCCAAATCTTATTTCGAGGCAACAACCTCAACCGAGTGCACGGCGTTTCTGGCATCAGACAGCGGCTGTCCTTCCCCAAGTTCGTTAGCGCACCGACACATCAAGATGTGTTTGCCTGATATCGGGGTCCACGGAAATTCGAACCGCTGCCAACTTCTACCCTCGCGCGGCCCGACCTTTGCAGTCTGCCAGGTGCCTCCACCATCCACACTGACCTCGACACGCGTTATCCGATGATCTCCCCAAGCCCAGCCCCATATCCCTGTGGGTATGCCAGCTTGCAATTGGTCCACAGGTGAGGGGGATACGATGACCGATTCCGGGGCGACACTCCAAACTGGCTTCGTGCCCGAAGGCGTGGGATCATTGTAGAAGCGTGTCGTATAAGCCCCGCTCGCCCGTCGCTCCGCAGCCGTGATCGAACCAATCCATTTCACAGAGTTTGTGCCGTACCACCCTGGCACAACCAGCCGAACCGGACCTCCGCGCTCGCAGGTGAGTGGCTGGCCGTTGATTTCCAGCGCCAAGAGCACTTCGTCGGCCAAGGCCTTGTCGATCGGTAGATCTTTTTGATAGGCGTCTTCAATGCCGGAGTACTCGCCCCACTCGAGTCCAGCCGTCCAGATGAAGGAGGCTTTGTCGCTAAGCCTGGCCTGTTCCAGAACAAGCGAGAGCGGCACCCCTTTCCAAACCACATTGCCAATCCGGCGCTTGGCCACTGTCGGCGCAAGAGGGCTGCCGGCGCATTCGTGAAATGACATGTACTCACGCTGCGGCATTGCCTGAAGATCCGCCAGACGCAACGTCATCGGATTCTCGACAAGACCGTTTATATTCAAATACCATTGCTCGGGGTCGATCTGCAGGAATCCCATATGGGTGACCAGAAACAGATCGTCTGCGGGCGTAATCCACGAGCCTAGCGCATGAACGCCTTCGGCGGGTCCTTGAAACGAGAAGCCGTTCCCGGCCATGTGCATGCCCGGG
>NZ_RZOM01000965.1:0-2378 GCF_003999175.1 Mesorhizobium sp. M7A.F.Ca.ET.027.03.2.1
CCGGCAACCTGTTCGCGGACCGACATTTTTTCATCGATGACCCGGGTGCCCCAGGCATTTTCCCGAACCTGCAACTCGGCAGCCAGACCGCGCTCTTCCGGCGCGGTTTCATCCAGCGCAGCCAGCAGGATCGAGTGGAAAAGCGCTACATAACCGATCTGCCTCAGGCCGCCCACGACCCGCACGCGCGGCAATATGGCAAGAACGAGGAACGTCAAGAACAAGTTCGGCAGCAGCACGCCCTCCAGCAGCGCCTGCTTGAGATGCGCCCGCTCGAACGGGATGGAAAGACCGTTCGGCCTTTCAGGCTCGATCAGGTGCCCGTTCTCGAAAACAAGCTTGCGCACGCGCTCCTCGCGAATGCCCCAGAAATAGGCCGTGGCATTGGGCAGGAATCTGCCAAATGGGCCCGATTCGGTCTCTTGCAGGGTACGTTCGAGACGCTGACGCCTTGCGGGCTCAAGGAGCAGCTTGGAAAGAAGGCTGCCGTCATGGTCCAGATGCCGCGCCACGACGGAAGCCGCGAGCCGGTCATCGATGAACACCGGCCGAGCCATGCCAGAACGATCCCAATCGGCGACCAGATCCTCGTTGAGGTCTGTCAGTGCATCGGCGGCGGTTCCAAACACCTTGTCCTGGCTGGCGAGCAGTGTGCCCAGCCAGCGGCTGGCATCCGTTTCGTCGCCCACCGCTTCGAGCGCCCGCTTGTTGAGGGTGACCGGGCCGGCCGCGCAGGCGCTTTTGCGGCATAGTTTGTGGCGCCCCATGCCAAACAAGTTGACCTTGTCGTCGCCGACATCGAGCCATCCCGGCCCCTCCCGGCCAATTGTCTCCATGGTCATCGTCGTTCCCATGAAGCCGACGAACGCCGACAGCCCGTTTTCGACCGCGCCGAGCCAGGCAAACAGGAGGGCATCGAAGGTGATCCTGTCCATCAGCAGCAGGCAGTGTAGGCCGGACTGGATCACCGGTCTGTGGTCGAATTCTTCAAGGGCCTTGCCGACCTCTTCAGGCTGCATGATCAAATCAAGGCGCTGATGCAGTATATCAAGCAGGATCGAACGGGCAGCGATCGCCGGACCCGAAGCAGGTCTTGCCACCGGCCGCCACAGATGGCGGGCGTATTCGGAAACCGGTGCATTCCAGTTCTGCTCGATATCACGCACGACTTCCGGGCAGAGCAGTGATAGCACTGCCAGAACATCCACCGGAGCCTTAAGGGTCGGATCAAAGTCCCTGGTCATCAGAACCGCAGCCGGGCCATGCTCAGAAGGTCGTGATACCGTCCTTCGGTAAAGCCGGCCTTCACATGCCGGCCTTCGACCTCGAAGCCGTGGCTTGTGTAGAGGCGGATGGCCGGTTCATTGTCGGCATAGACGGTCAATTCGACTCGCTTCAGGGCGCGCCAGTTGTCGGCCACGTCAAGCAGCGCGCCAAGTATGGCAGAGCCGATACCCTTGCCGACAAAGCCATCGTCAAGGCCGATATTGATCTCGCCGATATGCGAACGGCGCGGCGAACCCTGCACGACAAGGCTGCCATGGCCGACGACCTTGCCGTCCAGCTCGGCAACGATCCAGGTGGTTTCCTGGCCGGACTTGGTGATACGCCGTTCTACCTGCTCCACCATCTCGAATGGCACCCTGAGCGTGCCCCAGCGGAAGCCCGGCATGTTGAAGATGGCGCAAAGCGCCTCCGCATCGCTTGGCCGAATGGCCCGGAGTTGCGGCTGGATTTTCTTTGGGAATGGCGAGGTCGTGCTGGTCATGGCTTTCCCGGCAAAGGCAATAGGCCCGGCACGATGCACCGGGCATCATCTGAAAATCCAGCCATCTCATCATCCTATGATGCCGATTGCGCGCTGAAGTACCGGGAGACGGCGTAGAGTTTGAAGATGCCGCTGATTCCGATCCAGCCGAAAAGGGCGAGCCAGCACAATGTTCCCGTCGCCGTCCAGTCGATCCGGTGCATTACGGCCTCGGTGATGACAAGGCCAAGGATGGCAAACAAGCCGACCAGAAACTGCGCCAGACCGAGCACCAGCAACTCTTCGTGCGGCGCGCTTTTCCAGACGAGATATGTGCCGCCCGCTCCGGCGAGGAAGATGGCGCTGTAAACCTGAGCGTGGAAGGCGTCGATCGGCCACGGCCAAAAGCCGCCGAATGTCAGGGGAAACAGCAACAGACCGACGCCATAAAGCCCAAGGATCGCCATTTCCATCGACATATAGCCGCGCCATGCAGAGTTTAAGGTCACGCCCTTTGCGGAAGGACGGCCCCCGGCCCGTAACAGGAACAGCCCGGATACCGCGACCGAAGCAAGATAGACCAAGAACCAGAGCCAGGGCGCTTTCCGCACGAAGTTGAAATAGCCGAGAT
>NZ_RZOM01000966.1:0-2377 GCF_003999175.1 Mesorhizobium sp. M7A.F.Ca.ET.027.03.2.1
GTGTAGATCATGAATGAGTCCATGAAGCGCAGCAGCACCGCGATCAGAAGCACGCGGTTCATCTTCGGCAGCTGGATGTAGCGGAACACTGCCCAGCGCGATGCACCATCGATCTTGGCCGCCTGATAGAAGGCATCGGGGATCGAGACCAGTCCGGCGTAGCAGAGCAGAACGACGAGGCTTGTCCAGTGCCATACGTCCATCAGGATGACCGTCACCCAGGCGTCGGTCGGATCGTTGACGTAGTTGTAGTCGAAGCCGAGCGACGACAGCGTATAGCCGAGCAGGCCGATGTCGATGCGGCCGAACACCTGCCAAATCGTGCCGACGACGTTCCACGGGATCAGCAGCGGCAGAGCCATCAGCACCAGGCAGACCGGCACGCCCCAGCCTTTCTTGGGCATGTTGAGAGCGATGAAGATGCCGAGCGGGATCTCGATGGCGAGGATGGTTGCGGAAAAGATCAGGTTGCGGACCATCGACAGCCAGAAGCGTTCCGACTCCAGGATCTCGGTGTACCAGTCCGAGCCGTTCCAGAAGAAGACGTTGTTTCCGAACGTGTCCTGCACCGAATAGTTGACCACCGTCATCAGCGGGATCACCGCCGAGAACGCCACCAGCAGGAGGACCGGCAGCACCATGAACCAGGCCTTGTTGTTCCAGGTCTTCTCCATCTAGGCCTCCATCTCGACACGCCAGGAATCGGCATAGATGTTGATGCCGGCCGGGTCGAACCGCACCTTCGGATCGGCGGGCAGGGTCTCGTCCTCACCGATCACAGCAGAGATATCGCGGCCTTCGAGCTTGGCGCGCACCACCTTGTGGCGGCCGAGATCCTCGACCTTGCTGACCTGCACGGCCATGCCTTCGCGGCCGAGCCGGACATATTCGGGACGGATGCCGAGCTCGACGGCGCCGCTGCCTGCCTTTGGCGCGCCCGGCAGTTCGATGCGCTGTGAGCCGAGCGTCGCCGTCTTGCCGTCGATTGCCACCGGCATGACGTTCATGCCCGGCGAGCCGATAAAATAACCGACGAAGGTATGGCGCGGGCGTTCGAACAATTCGGCCGGTGTGCCGATCTGCACGATGCCGCCATCATACATGACCACGACCTGCTCGGCGAAGGTCAGCGCCTCGGTCTGGTCGTGGGTCACATAGACCATGGTGTAACCAAAGCGGCGGTGCAACTGCTTCAGCTGCGAGCGCAGCACCCACTTCATGTGCGGATCGATGACGGTCAGCGGCTCGTCGAAAAGGATGGCGTTGACGTCGGAGCGCACCAGGCCGCGGCCGAGCGAGATCTTCTGCTTCTGGTCGGCGGTCAGGCCCCTCGCCTTCTTCTTCGCCCACGACGCCAGATCGATCATCTCCAGCGTCTCGCGAACCTTCCGATCGACATCGGCTTCCGGCACGCCGCGGTTGCGCAGCGGGAAGGCCAGATTGTCGTAGACGGTCATGGTGTCGTAGATGACCGGGAACTGGAACACCTGCGCGATGTTGCGCTCCTGCGTCGACAAATTGGTCACGTCCTTGCCGTTGAACAGCAACTGGCCGTGCGAGGGGTGCAACAATCCCGAAATGATGTTGAGCAGCGTGGTCTTGCCGCAACCGGAGGGCCCGAGCAGCGCATAGGCGCCGCCGTCCTCGAAGACATGATGCACTTCCCGTAGCGCGAAATCGGCATCCTTCTGCGGGTTCGGCAGGTAGGAATGCCTGACATGGTTGACGTCGATGCGTGCCATCTCTTTGCCCTCAAGCCGCCAGCTTCGGCGCAGTCACGGCGCTGCCGTGCTCGTCGAAAACCATGATGTGGCGCGGATCGATGAACACCTCGACCACCTCGTCCGGCTCGAAATGCCTGATACCATGGGTCAGCATGACCCAGCGCGCATCGGCGAAATCGAGATGGATGAAGCTCTCCGATCCGGTGATCTCGGTGATCGTCACCTTGGCGCGCACCGGTACCGCCGCCGCATTGGGCCGCTCGAGCGACAGGTGGTGCGGCTGAAAACCGATCGTGTACATGGCATCGGCAATGCCGGAGAGCTCGGCCGGCACCGGCAGGTTCACGCCGCCCTCGAGCAGGAAGTCCCGACCCTTCTTGGCGAGCACGATGGTGTTGAGCGGTGGATCGGAAAACGTCCTGGCTGTCACCAGATCTACCGGCTTGCGGAACACCTCGATGGTCGGTCCGAACTGAGTGATCCGCCCTTCAGAAAGCGTCGCCGTGTTGCCGCCGAGCAGCAGCGCCTCGTGCGGCTCGGTCGTGGCGTAGACGAAGATGGTGCCGGCGGCGGCGAAGATCCTGGGCAATTCGGCGCGCAGTTCTTCGCGCAATTTGTAGTCGAGATTGGCGAGCGGTTCATCGAGCAGCACC
>NZ_RZOM01000967.1:0-2375 GCF_003999175.1 Mesorhizobium sp. M7A.F.Ca.ET.027.03.2.1
GGTTTGTATCCTTAACGAATTTCGGCGTTTACCTCTTGTTTTAGCTTTGTTTTCCTCAAATTAAGCACGCCATTTAACGACGGATTCAAGCCTGCACGGCATTCTCGAAAGCATCGGAAGAGCAGCCGGCAAGACGAAAGAAGGCAGCTCTCGGGAGCCTGACAGGGCCGGAAAACAGGGGATTGAAATGGCACGTTTTGAAATGCTTGAAGCAGGTTTCGGCGCCATGGGAGCAACTGCTCAGGCCGACATCCTTTTCGAACTGGGCATGATGTATGCGACCGGCCGCGATTGCGAGACCGATGTCGTTGCCGCCCACAAATGGTTCAACATCGCCGCAATCAAGGGCTCGGCCCGCGCCGCCGAGCTGCGCTCGGAACTGTCGGCCGCCATGTCGAAGGTCGAGATCGCCACGGCGCTGCGCGAAGCCCGCGAATGGATGACCATGCACTGAAATCTGCCAATCGCAGACAGATCCATCGAAGACAGGGAAGCTCCGGGATCAAGGCCGCACAGACGGCCAGACCCGGCGAAATTGAAGGCCGCGCAAGACGGTCACGAAGGCAAGGGAAAGAACGCGGCAGGCCGCAAGGCCCAGTCGTGCGCGACACAGGGAAGCTGAGCGGATTTTTAGGCGCGGGGGCGCCTGGAGATTGCTCGACGGGCAAAAAAGCCGCGACCAGCCGGAACAAGGCTGGCGTGGCTTTTTGCGTGGATGACGTCTTGCAGGCCCAATCGAGCGGCGCCAATGCGCCTAGACAGGCTCAATGAAGGGTGAAATTGTCCGGCCTCTCTGGAAGAAGCGCGGCCGGGGCGGCCGCGCGTGAGTGGAGGAGTTCTACCATCATGAAAAAATTGAATATTTTGAACGCGGCCATATTCGGCCTGATGTTGAGCACGCCGGTCGCACTCGCAGACGACATCACCTTTGCGGTGGTGGGCCCGATGACAGGACAGCTCGCCACCATCGGCGATCAGTTCAAGCAGGGCGCACAGGCTGCCGCCGATGCGATCAACGCCGCGGGCGGTGTCGACGGTCGTCAGATCAAGCTGAGCATCGAAGACGACCAATGCGATCCCAAGCAGGCCGTGTCGGTTGCCAACCGCGTCGTCGCCGATGGCGTCAAGTTCATCGACGGCCATGCCTGCTCGGGTTCCAGCATTCCGGCCTCGGCTGTCTATGCCGAAGCCGGCGCCTTGATGATGAGCCCGGCCTCGTCAAACCCGGTGCTGACCGATGCGGCAGCCAAGGCCGGCTGGCCGACGATCATGCGCCTTTACACGCGTGACGATGCGCAGGGCGCCTTCATCGGCCCATGGATCGCCAAGAAGTTTGCCGGCAAGAATGTCGTCGTCCTGCATGACAAGAGCGCCTACGGACAGGGCGTGGCTGACGCCGTCAGGGCAACGATGAATGCCGGCGGCCTCAAGGAGGTCTATTATGACGGCATCAACGCTGGCGAGAAGGACTATTCGGCTCTCGTCACCAAGCTCAAGGATTTGAAAGCCGACGTTGTTTATTTCGGCGGCTACCATCCTGAAGCCGGCCTGATCCTGCGTCAGTCGGCGGAACAGAACCTGAAGTTCCAGCTGATCATGCCGGACTCCATCGCCTCGCCGGAATTCTGGCAGGTTGCCGGCCCGGCCGGCGAGGGCACCATGTTCGTCTTCCCGTCGGATCCGCAGGCAAAGCCGGAAGCCAAGGCAGCCGTCGAGAAGATCAAGGCCGGCGGTTTCGTGCCGGAGGGTTTCACGCTGTTCTCTTACGCCACCATCCAGGCTTTCGCCGAAGGCATCAAGCGTGCCGGCAGCGACGACCCGGCCAAGGTTGCCGAAGCGTTGAAGAACGGTACGCCGATCAGCACCGTTGTCGGTGATGTCACCTTCGACGAGAAGGGCGACCTCAAGAATGCCAGCTACGACATCAACCAGTGGCATGACGGCAAATACGCGCCGATCGCGCAGTAATCGCCACCCTGGCGACTGGATGGCATAGAGAAATGGCCGGGTTCATCCCGGCCATTTTTTTGCTTCCCCTGTCGTGGCCTTCCGAACCGTCAGCTCACTGCTGTGGTCGCGGCGTTGTGCTCCTCGACGAACCGCACCAGCACCGTTCCGTCGGTGACCTGTGCGCCCTCTGTGGCGATCTCGGCGATCACGCCGTCATGCGGCGCGGCGATGGTGTGCTCCATCTTCATCGCCTCGAGGATCAGCAGCGGCTGGCCCTTGATCACCGTATCGCCTTTTCCCACGCGCACCAGCTTGACCAATCCCGGCATCGGCGCACGCAGGCTGCCGGTGCTTGCCGCCGCCTCATCGGCCCGTGCCAACGGGTCCGGCACGGCGAAGGTGTAGCCGACGGCGCCTTCGAACAC
>NZ_RZOM01000968.1:0-2374 GCF_003999175.1 Mesorhizobium sp. M7A.F.Ca.ET.027.03.2.1
GCGGAATGACCAAGCAATTGGACATCGTCTTTCTCGGCCTGTCGCTGTCCTCGTCCTGGGGAAACGGCCACGCCACGACGTTTCGAGGCCTGCTGAAAGGTCTGCACGAACTCGGCCACCGCGTGACCTTTCTGGAGCGAGACGTGCCGTGGTACGCCAACCACCGCGATCTGCGAGATCCGGATTTCTGCGCCTTGCGCTACTACGAAACCACTGCGGAGTTGCAACGCGACTACGCCCGGTGCCTGGAGCAGGCCGACATTGTCGTCATGGGCTCCTTCGTGCCGGAAGGGCGCGTGGTCATCGACATCGTCGCTTCATTTTGCAAAGGGCGCTTCTGCTTCTACGACATCGACACGCCGGTAACCGTGGCGCAGCTTTCAGCCGATGATTGCGATTACCTGAGCTGGCGGCAGATTCCGTATTTTGATGTCTACTTCTCGTTCACCGGCGGGCCGATGCTTGGCCGTCTGGTGGAGGAGTTCGGCGCGCGCCGCGCCGAACCGCTCTACTGCTCGGTCGACCCGGAACGGCACCACCGGACCGGCGATCCGATCCGCTGGGATCTCGGCTATCTCGGCACCTACAGTGCCGACCGGCAGGCAACGCTGAACGCGCTGCTGCTCGAACCAGCACGGCGTATGCCGGACCGCCGTTTCGTCGTAGCCGGCTCGCAATACCCATCCGACATGACCTGGCCGGACAATGTCGAACGCATCGAACATTTGCCACCGGCCGATCATGCCGCGTTCTACA
The DNA here is from genome assembly GCF_003999175.1 of Mesorhizobium sp. M7A.F.Ca.ET.027.03.2.1. Lineage (NCBI taxonomy): Bacteria > Pseudomonadati > Pseudomonadota > Alphaproteobacteria > Hyphomicrobiales > Phyllobacteriaceae > Mesorhizobium > Mesorhizobium sp. M7A.F.Ca.ET.027.03.2.1. The sequence goes on from NZ_RZOM01000968.1 coordinate 757, forward strand.
GCCGTCAGCGTTACACGCTGAACGTCACACGCAGTTCCATGATCGCTGCCGGATGGTCACCCAGTGTGCGCCTGTTCGAAGCGGCTGCTTGCGGCACGCCCATCATCAGCGATCGCTGGCCAGGGCTCGACAGCTTCTTTCCCGCATCGGCGATCCACAACGCCGGGGAAACGGACGATGTCATCGAAATCCTCTTCGGCGAGTCCGAGCGCACACGCCTCGCCATGGCCCGCCGGGCCCGCGAACGCGTCCTCGCATCCCACACCGGTGCGGCCAGAGCCCGCGAATTCGTGACGGCGTTGACACAGCCAAGGGCGGCGGCCCTCAATTTCGACATCGGAAGCGCAGCATGACCGGCATACAGGAGAAAACGACGATGCGACAAAAAAGAAACGCGCAAAGGGCAAAGGCAGTGCTTGTTGCCGGCGGTGCGGGATTCCTCGGTTCGCATCTTTGCGAAGCATTGCTCCGCGACGGCTGGCGCGTGATCTGCGCCGACAATTTCCTGACTGGGCGCATGGAAAACATCATCTCGATCATGGATCAGCCGGGTTTCCGATTGATCGAGCAGGACATCTGCCGGCCATTGGATCTCGGCGAGCCCGTGGATCGCATCTACAACCTGGCATGCGCTGCCTCGCCGCCGCGTTACCAGGCCGACCCGATACACACCACGCGAACCTGCGTGATCGGCACGCTCAACCTGCTCGAACTCGCTGTCCGATATGGCGCGCGGCTGCTACAGGCCTCGACGAGCGAAGTGTATGGCGATCCGGAGCAACATCCCCAGAGGGAGGACTATGTTGGCCATGTGAACTGCACCGGCCCACGCGCCTGCTACGACGAGGGCAAGCGCACCGCCGAAACGCTTTGCTTCGACTATCTTAGAGCCGGCAAAGCCGACGTGCGCGTCGCGCGCATCTTCAACACCTACGGTCCGAGAATGGATCCGGCGGACGGCCGCATCGTCTCAAACCTGATCATGCAGGCGTTAGAAAAACGTCCTCTGACGATCTTCGGCGACGGCTTGCAAACGCGGTCCTTCTGCTATGTCTCCGATCAGATCGATGGATTGAGGCGACTGATGGATATCGATCCCAATCCGGGCAAGCCGGTCAATCTGGGCAATCCCGGAGAATTCACCATCGTGCGACTGGCGGCACTGGTGAAGGCGATGACCGGCACCAAATCGGATTTGAGATTTCTGCCGCTGCCGCAAGACGATCCTCGGCGCAGGCAGCCCGATATTTCGCGTGCAAAAGCGCTGCTCGGCTGGACGCCGAAGGTGCCCCTCAATGAAGGGCTCAAGCTGACGATCGATTATTTCGCGGCGCTCGAAGGCAGTCGCATCGGCGATCAGATGACAGGCTTTGCCAAAAGAGCGAGGCCGGCATCCGGCGGGCTACAGAACCTTCCGGCGTGATGCGAGACGGCCGCCGAATCTTTCCCGAGATCGCGCGGAACATCCGCCCCAGCTTGTGGTTCGGTGGGAGGACCAGATACGGAGGATCATCCTCATGCAACCCAAGCGACCCACGAGGGATATCGACCAGATGGCCGAACGCGAGACGGCTGCCTATCTGCGGCGCGCCTCGATCACCTATCTCGAGTGCTGCGT
>NZ_RZOM01000969.1:0-2372 GCF_003999175.1 Mesorhizobium sp. M7A.F.Ca.ET.027.03.2.1
GCGGAACGGAATTCTGCACCGCCGCGGCGGTGTTGATGTCGCGGCATGGATCCTCGGGTCTGCGCTGCGTCGCTAAGCTCCTTGCTCCGCCCGTGGATGACGAAGCTACGGGTGCGATGCCCAATCTCCGCCGTGCTCAGTTATCCACCCGGCCGAAAGCCGGCACATTGCCGATGACGGTGCGCCTGTCCTTGCCGCAGGCGAAGGTGCGTGCCTTGTCGTCGGCAAGCTTGCGCGCCTGATCGTTGGCGGTGGGATTGCCGGTGGCCAGCACGAGGCCGACGGTGCAGCCGTCGCGGGCGTCCATCTGGCCGACCTTGGCGACGAGCAGCACCTCGGTCGGCTTTTTCTTGTCCTCGGGATTGCTGATCGAGCGGCGATGGATGGCTGCATAGGGCACAGCCTTGTCGCCGGTGGTTTCGATGCGCCATTCGATCTTGGCTCCGGACGAATTGAAACCGGAAAAGCTCTCCCAGACCGTCGTCATGTCGCCGCCGGGCGGAAAGCCGTAGAACAGCGATTCACGGGCATCGTCATAGGCTATCAGCACGGGATAGCCGCGATAGCCCGAACAGGCGAGTTCGGCCCAGTCGCCGTCGCCTTCCTCGGCCTGCGCGTAGGTCACGCAATCCTTTTTCGAATCCAGATCGGTGTAGGCGCTGGAAATGCCGTCGGCTTGCGCAGCCTGACCCAGACCGACCAGAACAAGCGGGATCAGAATGGCACGCATGGCGGTCAATCTCCGTTGCAAGCTGCCGCAGCGTAGCGCCAAACGTTATTTCTTCAAGCTCGCTTCAATCAGCAGGTCGGCGTTGCGGGCGACCGCTTGCGCCGGGCCGCCGAGCCCGAACAGCTGGCCACTGATATAGGCGCCTTCGATCAGCAGCAGCAGGCCGTCGCCGAGCGTGTCAGGGTCTTGAGCGCCCATCGCAACCGCCATGGCGCGCAGGCGGCGGCGCAATTCCTGCTTGTTGGCCTCGCTGACCACACGGGCCGGATGGCTGTGGTCGGGATATTCGACCGCCGCGTTGGTCATGCCGCAGCCGCGATAGTCCGCCACTTGCGTGCGCTTGCCGATGCGGGTCAGGAAAGCCTTGATCTGTGCGCGCGGGTCGCCGGGATGAGCCGCAACCGCCTCGTCGAAACGCTCCCAATATTCAAGATCGTACTGCCTGAGATAGGAGGCGGCCAGTTCATCCTTGGACGGAAAGCTGCGATAGAGGCTGGGTTTGGTGACGCCGGCACGCTTGACGATCTCGTCGACGCCGATCGCCCTGATACCGCGCCGGTAGAACAGGTCATACGCCACATCGAGGATCTTCTTGGCTGCTTTCGGCGGCGCCGACGCATGATCGTCGCTGATGGTCAGATCAATATTTTTGTCGGTTGGCATCGTGTGGCTCGATTGACAATGTTACCGATCGGTACGTATACATACTCCACCTGCAACGTACCGGTCAGTAACATGATAGCTCAATCCCGCCCCTTTGGCCAGCGCTACGCTTTCGTCGTGGTCGGCGTGATCTTCCTTAGCCTGCTGGTCGCGGCTGGCCTGCGCTCCGCACCCTCTGTCATGATGCTGCCGCTGGAGAACAGTTTCGGCTGGCGGCGCGACATCATCTCGCTGGCCGCCGGTGTCGGCATCCTGCTTTACGGCCTGACAGGGCCATTTGCCGCAGCCCTGATGGAGCGCATCGGGCTTCGCCGCACGCTGCTGGCCTCGCTGGTGGTGATGTCGGGCTCGACCGCGCTCAGCCTGCTGATGACCAAGCCGTGGCATCTGTTCATCACCTGGGGCGTGTTCTCGGGCATTGGTTCCGGTGCTGTCGCCAGCGTGCTCGGCGCGACCATCGTCAACCGGTGGTTCAAGACCAATCGCGGGCTTGTCATGGGATTGATGTCGGCCTCCAGCGCCTCGGGCATGCTGGTGTTCCTGCCGCTGATCGCCGCGCTGGCGCAGTCGGGCGGCTGGCAGCCGGTTGTCATTGCGGTCGCGATCGCGACCGCTGCCCTGATACCGCTGGTCTGGCTGCTGGTGCCGGAGCGGCCGGCATCGATCGGCATGGTGCGCTACGGCGCCGAGGCTGACGACGTGCCGCCCACTCCGCCTGCGTCACAGGGCAATTTTCTGGCGCATACGTTCTCGACGCTGCGCCGTGCCGCCGGCACGCGGGTGTTCTGGTATCTGTTCGCCACCTTCTTCGTCTGCGGCTTCACCACCAACGGGCTGGTCGGCACGCATCTGATCGCGTTCTGCGGCGACATGGGCATCGGCGAAGTGCAGGCCGCCGGCCTGCTGTCGATGATGGGCATCTTCGACCTGATCGGCACGACGTTGTCGGGCTGGCTCACCGACCGCTACGATCCGCGCA
>NZ_RZOM01000096.1:0-9866 GCF_003999175.1 Mesorhizobium sp. M7A.F.Ca.ET.027.03.2.1
CTTCGACACCAGCGCCAGCGCGCGGATCGGGCTGCCGGTGCCGTGCTCGATCTTGAGCGGCGCCGCGATCAGGATGGCGCCCTTCGGCGGCAGCTGGTCGAGGTTGCAGAGGCTGGCGAGACCGTAGCGGTTGGCCTTGTGCATCAGCGTGTGCGCCGGGAATGGCGGCTCCATGCCGCCGGCCTTGCCGGCATCGGTGCCGATCGTCTCCGAGCCCCAGCCCTTGATGTCCTTGCTGATCAGGAACTGGATGGCTTCGGCCGTCGGGCCGGGCGTGTGCGGGCCGGTCTCGTTGGCGTTGAGGAACTCGGCTTCCGAGCCGTTGCGCTTGTACCAGTCGGTGCGCATCACCACCCATTCGCCGGCATTGATCGCGCCATGCTCGGCTTCCCAGGCCTTGATGTGGTCGACGGTGAGCAGGAAATCGTGGTCGGCGGCGGCTTCCTTCGAACAGTCGATGACATTGACCGGGCCGACGAAGTTCTGCGCCGGAATGGTGTCGGTGGCGCCGTCCGGATAATCCTTGCCGGAAATCCAATGCTGCGGTGCGTCGAAATGCGTGCCCGAATGCTCGCCGAGCTTCAGCCAGTTCCAGGCCCACCACGGACCGTTCTTGTCGTAACGGGAAATGTTGTGGATCTCGACCTTCGGCGTGTCGACGGCGAGTTCCGGCGGCAGCTTGATCAACGGCGTGTCCGGCCCGAGCGGCGCCGACAGGTCGACCACCTTGATGGCGCCTGAAAGAAGCTGGCCGGCGACTTCGCCGAGGAGTTTTTGCGTATCCATGGTCTGAAGTTCCCTCTTTCGTGTGATGATCAAGGCTCGTCTCGGCCCTTAATATCCTACTAGACGAAAACATATGCATCTGCAATTATCTTTAAGCATAAAGGAAATGGGGACGAGGCGTGAGCCAGTTCGACGCCATCTTTGTCGGGGCCGGCCACAACAGTCTGGCATGCGCCGCGCATTTGGCGCTCAAAGGCTGGAAAACCGGGATTTTCGAGGGCAGCGCAACAATCGGCGGCGCCGTCCAGACGCGCGAATTCACCCTCCCCGGCTTCCGCCACGATTTCGGCGCGATGAATCTCAGCCTCTTCGCCGGCTCGGCCTTCCACCGGAAATATGCAAATGAATTGAAAGCGCAGGGGCTGGAGTTCGCCCCGGTCGTCGACTGTTTCGCCAGCGCATTCCCCGACGGACGCTGGTTCGGCGTCAGCAACGATCTGGAAAAGACCGCCGCGCGCATCGCCGCCTTCTCCGCTGCCGACGCCGCCACATGGCGCAGGCTGGTCGCCGCCTTCCCGGCGGAGGCCGAGCATCTGTTCCGGCTGCTGGGTTCGCCGATGAGTGCCCGCGCGCTTGCCGGCACGGCGTGGAACCTGTGGCGCAAGAAGGGCATTGCCGGCGCGCTCGATACGGGCCGGCTGCTGCTGTCCTCACCCCGCGCCTGGCTGGAGGAGAATTTCGAGTCGCCGCATATCAGGGCAACGCTCGCCACCTGGGGCATGCATCTCGACTTCGCGCCGGACATCGCCGGCGGCGCCGTCTTCCCCTATCTGGAATCGATGGCCAACCAGAGCTTCGGCATGGTGCTGGGCAAGGGCGGCGCCGACACCATCATCAAGGCGCTGTCGGGCATGGTGACCTCCGCCGGCGGCAAGATTGTCACCGGGGCCGAGGTAGCGGAAATCACGGTTTCAGCCGGCAAGGCGACCGGCGTGCGGCTCGCTTCGGGTGAAACGCATAGCGCCACCAAGGCGGTCATCGCCGGCGTCGCGCCCAAGGCGCTGACCGGCAAGCTGCTGGCGAACGGTTCGGGCGATGCCGGCTTCGATACGGCGATGCAAAAATTCCGCCATGCACCGGGCACCATGATGATCCATCTGGCCCTCGACGATCTGCCGGACTGGCGCGCCGGAGCGGAGCTTCGGCAGTTCGCCTATGTGCATCTGTCTCCGTCGCTCGACGCCATGTCGCGCACCTATCAGCAGGCGATGGCGGGCATGCTGCCGGACGAGCCGGTGCTGGTCGTCGGCCAGCCGACGGCGATCGACCCGTCGCGGGCGCCTCAGGGCAAGCATGTGCTGTGGGTGCAGGTGCGCATGCTGCCCGCCGAAATCCTGGGCGATGCCGCCGGCAAGATCGCGCCGGACCGTTGGGACAAGGTGAAGGAAGCCTACGCCGAGCGTGTCCTCGACATCATCGAGACCTATGCTCCCGGCCTGCGCAACAAGATCCTCGGCCGCGCCGTGTTTTCACCCATCGATCTCGAGGGCGAGAACCCCAACCTCGTCGGCGGCGACCAGGTCTGTGGCAGCCATCATCTGGCGCAGAACTTCCTGTTCCGCCCGGCGCGCGGCTATGCCGGCTGGAACACGCCGGTGGCGCATCTGCACCTCACTGGAGCCGCGACATGGCCGGGCGCCGGCACCGGTGCGGCGTCGGGCTTCATGCTCGCACAACAGCTTGGCGGGAGGTAGGAGCCGAGGATTTCCTTGAGGCTACAAGGGGCAAGGCGCTGCTGCCCAAGAAGCCTGAACCAATGAACTAAGACGCCGCGCGCAGAAACAAAACCAACAAGGGGAACGACCATGACAATCAACAGACGTGAATTGCTGGGATACAGCGCCGCGGCACTCGGGGTGGCCGCCGTCGGCCTGCCGCAGATCGCCAAGGCAGCGGCCGGCGAACTGACCATCGCCTACAACGTCAACCTGCCATCCTGGGATCCAACCACCGGCCCCTCGGCCGTCAACCCGACCATCCAGGGGCTGTACCAGTCGGTGTTCGACCAGTTCATCCCACAGAAGCCCGACCTTTCCTTCGCGCCGGGCCTGCTCACCGAATGGGGCTGGAACGACGACCGCACCAAGATCATGATGACGGTGCGCGAGGGCGTGACCTGGCATGACGGCTCGCCGTTCACGGCCGAGGACGTCGTCTGGTCGCTGCAGCGGGCAGGCGACGAAAAGACCGGCAACCCGATCCAGTTCGTCTGGAAGAACGTCAACAACTTCAAGATCGACGGCAACAAGATCACCGGCGACGTCGTGCAGTTCGACCCGGTCTATTTCAAATGGATGTCGTTCCTGACCGGCTACATCATGCCGAAGGCCTACTACGAGAAGGTCGGCGCCGAAGGTTTCGAGAAGGCGCCGATCGGCACCGGCCCCTATATGGTCGAAAAATTCGAGCGCAACGCCTTCCTACGGCTCAAGGCAAACCCGAACTATTGGGGCGGCAAGCCGGCCTTCGAAAATGTGACGATCAAGTTCGTCGCTGATGCGGCAAGCCGCGTCGCCGAGATCGAATCCGGCTCCTCGCAAGTGACGCTGGAAATCCCCTATGAGGAGTATGACCGGCTGATCGCCAAGGACGGGCTGGCCGGCTCGTGCAAGAACGTTTCCGACATCGGCATGATCTTCTTCAACGACATCGAGGCGATGCTGGACAAGAACGTCCGCCAGGCCGCCGTGATGGCCGTCGACAAGAAGCTTCTGGTCGATCGCCTGCTGCGCGGCTACGGGCAGCCGATCGACACGCTGGAAACGCCGGAATACGCATCCTACGACGCATCGATCAAGGTCGAGCACAATCCGGAAAAGGCCAAGGAATTGCTGGCCGCTTCCGGCTATTCGCCGGAAAAGCCGGTCAAGTTCACCATCCAGACGACCAAGGGCTTCAAGCCCAAGGACTATGAGATGATCCAGGCGATCGTCGGCATGTGGCGCAAGGTCGGCATCGAGGCGACGATCGAGGTCTACGAGATCGCCAAGCACTACGAACTGCGCGCCGCCGACAAGCTGGCGCCGGCCGCCTTCTACAATTGGGGCAACGCCATCGGCGATCCGACCACCTCGACCGGCTTTGCCATGTACGGCCCGAGCCCGCATTCGGTGTGGGACAGCCAGGATTTGATCGACATGATCAACCCGCTGTGGGGCGAAAAGGACGAGGCCAAGCGCATCGCCGGCTGGAAGGCTGTCGACAAATACATCGCCGAGCAGGCCTATGTGCTGCCGCTGATGCAGTATGCGCAGCCGATCGTGCATGCCAAGGGCGTCAATGTGGTGCAGCATGTGTCCGGCGCGCTGCTGCCGGCGCTGATGACCCCGGCCTGAGACAGTCGAGAAAGGCACGCTGTCGCGAGACGGCGTGTCTTCTTGAACGACGCAGGCCCCCTCATCCGGCCCTTCGGGCCACCTTCTCCCCGCTGGGGAGAAGTGACTGGCTCAGCCGTCGGCGACCTCTTCTCCCCTCGGGGAGAAGGTGGCCGCAAGCGGCCGGTGAGGGGGTCTTCGTTCCAGCCACCGAAACGCAGTAGGCCTACGCCGGAATGCTCCTGCAACGATTCCTGATCCGTCTTCTGACGATGCTGATCACGCTGTTCGGCGTGGCCGTCGTCGTCTTTGTCGTGATCCGCGTCGCGCCCGGCGATCCGATCGCCATGATGCTGCCACCTGGTGCTACGGATGCCGACATCGCCCGGCTGCGCGCGCTCTATGGGCTCGACAAGACCATCGTCCAGCAATTCTTCATCTGGCTGTCTGGTGTCGCCCAGGGCGATTTCGGCACCTCGATTTCGCTCAGGCAGGATGTGCTCGGCCTCGTCTTCAACCGGCTGCCGGCGACGCTGGAACTCGCTATCGTCGCGCTCATCATGGCGGTGGCGATCGGCGGCACGACGGCGATCATCGGCGCGCGCGAGCGCGGCACGGCGGTCGAGGCCGGCATCGACATCGCCAGCGGCGCGGCGCTTTCCATTCCCGACTTCCTGTGGGGCCTGGTGCTGATCCTTCTGTTCGGCGTGCTGGTGCCGATCTTCGGCATTTCCGGCCGGGTGTCGCCGCAACTGGACCTGCCCTTCGTCACCCAGTTCTATCTGTTCGAGAGCCTGTTGCGCCTGCGCCTCGACCTGACCTGGGATCTCCTGAAGCACATGCTGATGCCGGCCGTGGCGCTGGCACTGCCGCTGGCGGCGATCATCTCGCAACTGCTGAAACAGTCGCTGAAGGAAGTGCTCGACCTCGACTATGTCGTGCTGGCGCGGGTCAAGGGGTTTTCGGAAACGCAGGTCATCCTGCGCGAGGCGCTGAAGAATGCCGCGCTGCCGACGCTGACGCTGGTCGGCGTGCAGTTCACCTTCCTGATCGGCGGCACCGTCATCGTCGAACGGCTGTTCTCCTATGAGGGCCTCGGCAATATGGCGATCGACGCGGTCATCAACCGCGACCTGCCTTTGATTCAAGGCATCGTGCTGGTCTTCGCGCTGCTGTTCGTGCTGATCAACCTCAGCGTCGACATGATGTATGCGCTGCTCAATCCGAGGCTGCGCCATGGATGAGGGCCGTGCTCGAAGGCGAGCTGTGTCGCCACGCCTGTGGCTGGCCGGCGGCTGGCTGCTGCTGGCGCTGTTGGCCGCGATCTTCGGTCCGCTTGTCGCGCCCCAGGATCCGCTGGCACAGGATTTGATGCTGGAACGACTGCCGCCATTCTGGATGAATGGAGCCGAACCCGGCTATTGGCTCGGCACCGACAGCCTCGGCCGCGATCTGTTGTCGAGGCTGATCTTCGGCGGCCGCATCGCCTTCATCGTCGCATTCGCCGCAGCCATCGCCGCCTGCGTGGTCGGTTCGACGCTAGGCCTGATCGCAGGCTATTTCGGCGGTTGGGCCGACCGCATCATCTCGCGCATCGTCGATGTCTGGATGGCGTTTCCGCCGGTGCTGTTTGCCATATTGCTGGTGGCGGTGCTCGGCACGGGCTTGAGTTCCGTCATCCTGGCCATCGCCATCATCGACTGGACGCGTTTCTGCCGGGTGATCCGTGCCGAGACGATGGGTCAGTCGCGCATGGACTATGTCGAGAATGCCCGCATTGCCGGCTACGGCCGCATCGGCATCATGCTGCGCGAAGTGCTGCCCAATGTGGTGCCGTCGATCGTCGCATTGCTGTCGCTGGAAATGGGCATCGCCGTTATCGTCGAGGCGATCCTGTCCTTCGTCAATCTGTCGATCTCGACCGACGATCCGACCTGGGGAGGCATCATCGCCGAGGGCCGGCTGTCGATCCATCAGGCCTGGTGGGTGCTGGTGTTCCCGCTGATCACGCTGATCCTGACCGTGCTGTCGTTCAGCCAGTTCGGCGAGGCGCTGAAGACGCGTTTCGATCCGGTGCTGCGATGAGCGCCTGCCTCGACATCAGGGATTTGAGCGCGGTGCTGCCCAACGGCCAGCGCGTATTGCGCTCGGTGTCGCTTGCCGTTCAGCCCGGCGAAGTGCGCGCGCTGGTCGGCGAAAGCGGCGCCGGCAAGACGATGATCGGCAAGGCGGTGCTCGGTGTGCTGCCGTCGAGCGTGCGCATTGTCGAAGGCGACATGCTGCTCGAGGGTGAAGACCTCGGCAAATTGCAACCCAAGGCACGACGCACGCTGATCGGGGCGCGCACGGCGCTGATCCCGCAGGACCCGCTGACCGCGCTCAACCCGTCGCGGCGCATCGGCTCGCAGATGACCGACCGGCTGGTGCGCATCCTCGGCTGGAGTGGCGAGAAGGCCGATACCCGCATCCGGCAATTGCTGGACGAGGTGCAAATCCGCGATCCCGACCGCGTGCTGAAAAGCTATCCGCACGAACTGTCCGGCGGCATGCGCCAGCGCGTGCTGATCGCTGCGGCCTTCGCCGCGGAGCCAAGGCTGATCGTCGCCGACGAGCCGACCACGGCGCTTGATGTGACCGTGCAAAAACAGATCCTGCGGCTGATCGTGCAGTTGCAGCGCGAGCATGGCACGGCGATCCTGTTCGTCACCCATGATCTCGGCGTCGTCGCCAAGATCAGCCAAAAGGTCTCGGTGCTCTATGCCGGCAAGATGGTGGAGGAGGCCGAGACCGCAGCGCTCTTCGCCGCGCCGCAGCACCCCTACACGCGAGCGCTGATGGCGGCGACGCCGCGCTACACCGATCCTTTCGCCTCGCTGAAGCCGGTGGACGAGGCGGTGCTGGCCGGGCTTGCCGCCGAGATCGCAGCCGCAGACCAGGCCTGGAGGCTCCCGCATGGCTGAGCCGCTGTTTTCCGTGCGCGGGCTGAAGGTCGCGCTGCCCGACATGACGCGCAAGCCGCTGATTGGCCGCGCGCCATTGGTCGAAATCCTGAAGGGCCTGGATTTCGACCTGCCCAAGGGCTCGGTGACCGGCATCGTCGGCGAATCCGGATCGGGCAAGTCGACGCTCGGCCGCGCTCTGGTGCGCCTGCTGGAGCCCAGCGCCGGCAGTGTAACTTTCGACGGTCGCGACATCACCCATCTGCCCGAAGCGGAGCTCAGGCCGCTGCGCCGCAATCTGCAGATGATTTTTCAAGATCCGATGTCGTCGCTTAACCCGCGCCGCACCATTGCCAGCATCATCGCCGCGCCACTCAAGCAAAATGGCCTCGGCGACAATCTCAAGGCGCGCGTTGCCGAGGCGCTGCAGCGCGTCGGCCTGCCGCAAAGCTTCGCCAACCGCTATCGCCACGAATTGTCCGGCGGCCAGCGCCAGCGCGTCGGCATTGCGCGTGCGCTGGCGCTGTCGCCTAAATTCGTGCTGGCCGACGAGATCGTCTCAGGGCTCGACGTGTCGACGCAAGCGCAAATCCTGACGCTGCTGGAAAAGCTGGCGGCGGAAATGGGGCTGACCGTCGCTTTCATCAGCCACGATCTGTCTGTCATCCGGCGGCTGTGCCGGCAAGTGATCGTCATGCGCGAAGGCGTGATCGTCGAGGCCAGCGCCACCGATGCCTTGTTCGACAAGCCGCGACAAAGCTACACGCGCGATCTCATCGCGGCCATTCCGCTGCCCGAGGTCGATGCTGGCTGGCTGGACATTCCTTCCGCCGTCAAGGCGCCGACATGAATGCATACGCACGCCGAAGAGCGGGCCTCGGGCGTGCGACCACAAAGACCCAAGTCCCGCCAAATGGAGAGGACTGACATGAAGACCACTATCGCAATTGCAACGCTGGCCGCCGCGATGCTCGGCAGCGCCGGCATGGCCTCGGCGGATTCGATCCCGGGCATGCGCGGCCACGACCACACCGGCATCACCGTTCCCGACATGAAGCAAGCGGTCGACTTCTTCACCGAAGTGGTCGGCTGCAAGAAGGCGATGTCGTTCGGTCCGTTCGCCGACGACAAGGGCACCTTCATGCAGGATCTCCTGGGCGTCGACCCGAAGGCGGTGATCGAAGAGGTCACCATGGTGCGCTGCGGCTATGGATCGAACATAGAGCTGTTCAAATACACAGCACCGGACCAGAAGGACCTGACGCCGAAGAACAGCGACATTGGCGGCTTCCACATCGCCTTCTATGTCGACGACGTCGCTGCCGCCAAAGCCTATCTCGAAGGCAAGGGCGTCAAGACGCGGATGGGGCCGCTGCCGGTCAAGGAAGGGCCGGCCGCCGGCCAGACCATCCTCTATTTCCAGACGCCGTGGGGGCTGCAACTGGAAGCGATCAGCTATCCCGACGGAATGGCCTATGAGAAGGACGCCGAGACGGTGCTGTGGAGCCCGAAGAACCCGGAAAAGTGATCCGGCAGCGCGCTTGCGCGATGACACGCAGGCGCGCTTTCGCCATGTCAGGACAATCGTTTTGATATAAAACTTTAAGCTTGAAATATCTTGTCGCCGGCGCGATACTGAACTCCAGCAAGCGAAGAGGAGATCGCAGACATGAAGGTTGCGGTTCTCGGCGGCGGACCAGCCGGCCTCTACTTTGCCATTTCGATGAAGCTGAGGGACGCCGCGCACGATGTGACGGTGTTCGAGCGCAACCGCGCCGACGACACGTTCGGCTGGGGCGTCGTGCTGTCGGCCGAGACGCTCGACAATCTGTCGAAAAACGACCCGGTCAGCGCCGTCTGGATCAAGAAGCACTTTGCCTATTGGGACGACATCGCCGTCATCCATGACGGCGTGCGCACGGTCTCGTCAGGTCACGGTTTCTGCGGCATCGGCCGCAAGCGGCTGCTGGTTCTGCTGCAGCGCCGGGCGCGCGAACTCGGCGTCAAGCTGATGTTCGAGACCGACATCGCCGATCCCAAGCCCTACATGGAGACGCATGATCTGGTCGTCGCGGCCGACGGCCTCAACTCCAGGGCGCGCAACAGTTTCGTCGATATCTTCAAGCCCGATATCGATACCCGAAAATGCAAGTTTGTCTGGCTCGGCACGCAACAGAAATTCGACGACGCCTTCACCTTCATCTTCGAGAAAACCGAGCATGGCTGGGTGTGGGCGCACGCCTACCAGTTCGACAGCGACACGGCGACGTTCATCGTCGAGTGCAGCGAGCAGACCTGGGCTGCCTTCGGCTTCGGTGCGATGTCGCAGCAGGAATCGATCGCCGTCTGCGAGCGCATTTTTGCCAGGCATCTTGGCGGCCACGCACTGATGACCAACGCCAACCATATCCGAGGTTCGGCCTGGATCAATTTCCCACGCGTGCTGTGCGAGCGCTGGTCCTACAAGAATCTCGCGCTGATGGGCGATGCGGCGGCATCGGCGCATTTCTCGATCGGCTCCGGCACCAAGCTGGCACTGGAAAGCGCTGTGGCGCTGGCCGAATATGTCGAAACCGAGCCGGACCTGGATGCCGCCTTCCGTAGATATGAGGATGCCCGCCGCACCGAGGTGCTGAAGCTGCAATCGGCGGCGCGCAATTCGCTGGAATGGTTCGAGGAGGTCGAGCGCTATCTCGGCCTCGATCCGGTGCAGTTCAACTATTCGCTTTTGACCCGCTCGCAGCGTATCAGTCACGAGAATCTGCGACTGCGCGATGCCGAATGGCTTGAAAGCGCGGAGGAATGGTTCCAGCGCCAGGCGGGCGCC
>NZ_RZOM01000970.1:0-2365 GCF_003999175.1 Mesorhizobium sp. M7A.F.Ca.ET.027.03.2.1
GTCTTGAGGAGGGCGTTCAGGTCTTCACGCATGGATTCTGTTTTCGCCGCCAAATTGCTGGTTTCATAGGTGTCGGTGCGTCCCCGGGCCGAGCCCGAGGGCAGGGTCGCCAAGCTTCACTCCGCCATATCGACGGCGGCAAAGTTCTGCCGGCCGAAGGGGTCGAGCACGTAGTTGAGCACGCTCTTGCGGATCGGGATCGCCACCACCGAATGGGCGATCGGCGCCACCGGCACCTCGACCTTCAGGATCGCTTGCGCCCTGGCGTAGATGTCGGCGCGCTGTTTCGGATCGGCGGCGACGCGACCGTCCTGCAGCAGCTTCTCGAAGGCCGGATCGCACCAGCGCGAGCGGTTGGAGCCGCCCTTCACGCCGTCGCAGGACAGCAGGTAGCTCAGCATGTTGTCGGGGTCGCCATTGTCGCTGCTGCCGCCGAGCAGATAGGCGTCCTGTTCGCCCGCCGCGGTGCGCTTGAGATATTCGCCCCATTCAAAGCTGACGATCTCGGCCTTGACGCCGACTTTCGCCCAGTCGGCCTGGATCATCTCGGCCATGCGCTTGGCATTGGGATTGTAGGGCCGCGATACCGGCATCGCCCAAAGGCTGATTTTCAGGTCGCTTTCGTGGCCGGCTTCCTTCAGCAGCGCCTTCGCGCCATCCGGGTCATAGTCGATGCCGGCGTCGGTGACGGCGCCGATCTGCGCCGGCGGCACGACGCTCCCGGCGACCGTGCCGGCGCCGGCATAGACGGCGTCGACGATCGCCTTGCGGTCGACGGCCTTGGCCAGCGCCATGCGCACGCGCACATCGCCGAGCGGCTGGTGTTCGACATTGAAGCCGAGGATGCCGATGTTCTGACCCTTGAGGTCGAGCACGGTGATGTCGGGATCGGTGCGCAAATCGGCGACGGCGCTTGGCGGGGGCGGGGCGGCGACCTGGCACTCATTGGCCTTGAGGCGCTCGACGCGCGTGGTCGGTTCGGGGGTGACGGCGAAGACCAGAGTGTCGATCTTCGGCGGGCCGCGCCAATAATCCTTGTTGGCGGCGTAGCGGATCTGGCTGTCGGGGACATAGGCCTGCAGCACGAACGGGCCGGTGCCGACGGGCTCGCTATCGATCAGTTCCGGCGTGCCGGCGGCGACCATCTTTTCGGTCTGCTCCAACGACAGGATAGAGAGATAGTCGAGCGCAATGCCGGGCAGGAAGGTGACGTTGGCAGCCGTCAGCGTGAAGCGCACGGTGTGGTCGTCGACCTTGTCGATCTTGTCGATCAGCGTGCCCATGCCCAGTGCGTTGAAGTACTCGTAAGCGCCGCCGCCGAGCTTGTGGTAGGGATTGCTGGCGTCGCGCTGGCGGTTGAAGGTGTACAGCACGTCGTCGGCATTGAACTCGCGCGACGGTGTAAAGTGGTCGTTCGACTGGAATTTCACGCCGTGGCGTAGGTGGAATGTGTAGATCTTGCCGTCGGCTGAGACGTCCCAGCTTTCGGCCAGCGCCGGCCCGACCTCGGTCGTGCCAGGCTTGAACTCGACCAGCCGGTTGAAGATCGTCTTGGCGGCGGCATCCATGGTGGAGTCCGCCGTGCCGATCGCCGGGTTGAAGGTTTCGGGATTGGCTTCCGAGCAATAGACCAGGGTTTTGGCGTAGGCCTGTCCGCCAAGAAGGACGGACGAGGCCAGCAAGGACGAGGTAAGGACTGCGCGCAGAACGGATTTCATCGCAAACGCTCCTGATGACACTTTACGGGTTGAGGGAAGGGCAGGCCGGTGAAGTTCATGGCGTCGCCGCCGGGGTGATGAAACGGTCGGGCGCAAGCGCGGCGGAGGTGATACCGCGTACCGTGAGATCGTCCGGCAGCGGTTGGCCGCGCAGCAGCGCCGAACCCAGCCTCGCCAGCGTCAGCGACACCTGGAAACCGTAGCCGCCCTGGCCGCCGAGCCAGAAGAAGCCGGGCAGGCGAGGGTCGAAACCGATGACCGGCGTGCGGTCGGGCGAAAAGGTGCGCAGGCCAGCCCACGGCGTCGACGGACGGCCGATGCGCAGCGACGTCGCCTGTTCGATGCGGTCGACGGCGATGGCGACGTCGATGTCTTCCGGATAGGCGTCGCAGGGTTCGGAATCGGTCTCGTCGGCCAGCGAGCCGATCATTCTGCCGGCATCGGGCTTGAAGTAGAATTGTTCATGCAAATCGACCACCAGCGGCCAGGCGCTGATGTCCGTGCCGGCGGGTGGATCGAACAGGAAGGCGGTGCGGCGCTTCGGCCGGAAGCCGAGACCGGAGAGACCGGCCAGCCCGGCGACGACATCGACCCAGGCGCCAGCGGCGTCGACGACGATGTCGGCCTGGTAGGCGCCGGCACTGGTG
>NZ_RZOM01000971.1:0-2361 GCF_003999175.1 Mesorhizobium sp. M7A.F.Ca.ET.027.03.2.1
GATCGTCACCGAGGCGCTCGACGGCCTGTTGCGGACCATCGGATCAGGCGATCTCGCGCGCCTCGACGGCTATCCCGAGATCAAGGTCATCCTGCGCGCCGACTGGGACAAGACGAAAGTCAGTGTCGTCTCCGGCGGCGGGGCCGGGCACGAGCCGTCCCATGCCGGCTTCGTCGGCAAAGGCATGCTGACGGCGGCGGTCTCAGGCGAGATCTTTGCCTCGCCGAGCGTCGAAGCCGTGCTGGCCGCCATTCGCGCAGTCACCGGCCCGGCCGGCTGTCTGTTGATCGTCAAGAACTACACCGGCGACCGCCTCAATTTCGGTCTGGCCGCCGAGAAGGCGCGCGCCGAAGGGTTTCGTGTCGAGATGGTGATCGTCGCCGACGACATCGCGCTGCCCGACATTGCCCAGCCACGCGGCGTTGCCGGCACCTTGTTCGTGCACAAGATCGCAGGCCATCTGTCGGATGCCGGCCATGATCTGGCATTCGTCGCAACGGCCGCTCGCGCGGCGGCGAAGGATATCGTTTCGCTCGGCATGTCGCTGTCGTCCTGCTCGATCCCCGGCCAGCCGCACGAAGACAGGTTTGGCGAGAACGATGGTGAACTCGGCCTCGGCATTCATGGCGAGCCGGGCCTCGAAAGGATTGCGGTGCAGAGTGCCGACAGACTGGTGGCGATCATGGTGGAGCGCCTCGCGGCACGGCTTGATCCCGAGGCCACCTACGCCTTGCTGATCAACAATCTCGGCTCCGTGCCGCCGCTCGAAATGTCTGTCGTCGCCAATGCGGTGCTTGCATCGCCGCTCGCCAAGACCATCAAGCTGACGATCGGCCCGGGCCCGCTGATGACGGCGCTCAACATGAACGGCTTCTCGCTGTCGCTGATCCGGCTGGATGCGGCGCGCGAAACCGCCTTGCAGGCGCCGGTCGGTCCGCACGCCTGGATGCCGGCAAAGCCGGTTGTTTCACCTGCCGTCGTGCCGATGGCGAAAGCGGCCGGACAGAGCGCGGCACGCAAGCCCAGCCAGGATGCGCGCACGAAGCGTCTAGTCGTCACGGTCTGCGAACGGCTGATCGCGCTCGAAGCGACTTTGAACGGATTGGACGCCAAAACAGGCGACGGCGACACCGGCTCGACGGTGGCGACCGGCGCGCGCAGTGTTCTCGAGCGGCTTGATGCGCTGCCGCTTGCCGAGCCGGCGGCGACCCTTGGCGCGATAGGTGACATTTTGAGCGCCTCGATGGGCGGCTCCAGCGGCGTGCTGCTGTCGATCTTCTTCACCGCCGCGGCGCAAGCTCTGGAGAGCGGCGCAAACCTGGCCAAGGCACTGCTTGCCGGCCTCGAGCGAATGACTTTTTATGGCGGCGCAAGGATGGGGGATCGCACGATGGTCGATGCCCTGGAGCCTGCCCTCAGAGCGCTCGATGCCAAGAGCGTGGACGAAGCGGCTGTGGCGGCCCGACGCGGTGCCGAAGCCACCTCCGCCATGGACAAAGCTAAGGCCGGACGGTCCGCCTATGTCGGCAGCAAATTGCAGGGTGTGGTCGACCCCGGCGCTCACGCGGTGTCCGAAGTCTTCGCGGCCGCCGCCGCACTGCATGAAGCGGCCTGATTCATGCTCCAGTTGTCGAATGATCGTTCTTTCGATACTGCCGGCAAGATGGAAACCGGAAATGCGGGTGACATGGCGGCGTTGAACCTTGCCAGGCTGATCGCGGCCGCTGCGGATACCATTGCCGCTCACGCCGAGGAGTTGACGGCGCTCGACCAGGCGATCGGCGACGGCGACCACGGGCTGAACATGAAGCGCGGCTTCGAGGCCGTGCGGGCCGAAGCCGAAGCGTTTTCGGCCAAGCCGCTGCCCGAAGCCCTGAAGGCGATCGGCACCAAGCTGGTGATGACGGTGGGTGGCGCCTCCGGCCCGCTGTTCGGCACCCTGTTCCTGGCGCTCGGCAAGGAGATTTCGGCGGAGCCCGATCGCGCCAATCTGACGGCGGCTTTCGGCAAGGCGATCGAAGCTGTGGCCGCGCGTGGCAAGTCGCATGTCGGACAAAAAACCATGCTCGACGTGCTGCAGCCGGTGCATGACGCGTTGCTGCAGGGAAAGACGGCGCCGGAAATCGCAGGTATCGCCGATGCGGCCGCCGAGGCGACCGTGCCGATGAAGGCCCGGCGCGGCCGTGCGTCGTTCCTTGGCGACCGGTCGATCGGCCACATGGATGCCGGTGCACGCTCGACCGCGCTTCTGGTGCGCACGATCGTCGAAACGCTGGAAGGTCAGCCATGAGCAATGTCGGCATCGTCATCGTTTCGCATTCGCCGCTGGTTGCCGAGGGCACGGCCGACATGGTGCGGCAG
>NZ_RZOM01000972.1:0-2360 GCF_003999175.1 Mesorhizobium sp. M7A.F.Ca.ET.027.03.2.1
CTGCGGTTGCGCTGCTGGCAATCATGCTCTTCAGGCCGAACGGGCTGTGGCCGGACAAGCGAGTTTGACCATGGCGCTGCTGGAAGTCCGCGATCTGCGCCTCAGTTTCGGAGGACTGAAAGTCCTTCACGACATTTCGTTCTCAGTTGAGAAAGGCGCCATCAACAGTCTTATCGGGCCGAACGGGGCCGGCAAGACATCACTCTTCAATTGCCTGACCGGCTTCTACAAGCCGAAGGGCGGCTCGATCAGTCTGGGCGGCCGGCCAATCACCGGCTTGCCGCCGCATCGCATCACCGCGCTCGGCCTCGCCCGTACGTTCCAGAACATCCGGCTGTTCAAGGAAATGACCGTTCTGGAAAACGCCATGTCCGGCCAGCATTGCCGCAGCCGCCACGGCATCATGTCGGCGATCCTGCACTTGCCGGCACAGCGGCGCGAGGAGGAGGCGATCCGCGCGGCTGGCATGCGCTGGCTCGATTTTGTCGGCATCGAGCAGCATGCGCATCGCCGTGCCGGTGGTCTTTCCTATGGCGAACAACGGCGGCTCGAACTCGCAAGAGCCCTGGCGTCGACGCCCGAGCTCATCCTGCTGGACGAGCCCGCCGCCGGCCTGAACGAGCGCGAGAAGCTGGACCTTGTGCACCTGATCCGCCGCATCCGTGACGAAACCGGTGTCACCGTCCTGCTGATCGAGCACGATATGGGCCTGGTCATGCAGGTGTCGGAGAAGATCGTGGTGTTCGACTATGGGCAGAAGATCGCCGACGGACCGCCGGAGGCCGTGCGAACAGACCCCAGGGTCATCGAAGCCTATCTCGGCACGGAGGAATGATGGACGCCGAAATCGTTCTTTCCGCGGACCGCATCGTCGCGCGCTATGACGGCATCGAAGCCCTTCATGGTGTCAGCCTTTCGGTCAAACGCGGCCAGATCGTCGCCCTGCTTGGCGCGAATGGTGCGGGCAAGAGCACCACGCTGCGCACGCTGTCCGGCCTCGTTGCCGCATCCTCCGGATGTGTCCGCTTCCTGGGCGAGGACATAACCAAGGTCCCTGCCCATCGCCTGCCGCATCGCGGGCTCGTCCACGTCCCGGAGGGAAGGCGTATTTTCGGCGACATGACGATCAAGGAGAACCTTGACCTGGGCTCGTTTACGCTTGCCGACGACGCCGAGCGCCGCAGGCGGCTGGATCATGTTTTTGAGCTCTTCCCCATCCTTGCGCGCAGACAGAATGGCGATGCAAGGAACCTCTCGGGAGGCGAGCAGCAGATGCTGGCGATCGGCAGAGCCCTCATGGCCGCGCCCAAGGTGCTGTTGCTCGACGAGCCTTCCATGGGTCTGGCGCCGCAACTGATCAAGGAAGTCATGAACATCGTGCAGCGCCTCAATCGTGAAGGCGTGACCATCCTGCTTGTGGAGCAGAATAGCAAAGTCGCCTTGAAATTCGCCGACTACGGCTACGTTCTCAAGGCTGGACGCGTTGTTCTTGAGGGACCAGGCAGCGATCTCGCGAGCAATGAAGCGGTTATCAGCGCCTATTTAGGTGGCGTCGCTGCTTAGCTGGCAAAGCTGCCAACGCCCGGATTTTTACAAAATGAGGCCGCCGCTCCAGTCCAGCCCCTAACATATTGATTTGTGCAGGAAGCACTGACCCTCAGAGACTAACATAATCATTATTTGTCAACAGGTTACGAAGCGGTCCGCTCAAATCGATTCAGGAAGCTGATCCAGCCATTTCGCTGACCGAATTTATCTCAAGCCGAACGGCGGCTTTGCGCCTCAAGTCGGTCATTAAGACCAGCTTCGCCGTTTCCCGAAAGCGACATCATCGGACTGCGCTGGCTTAAGATAACTGTGCCTGTAGACGGACGGCGGCGACAGGATGAAAAGCGCTTGCGCCTGCTTGGTGGCGGAACTGTTGCGGAAGGTGTGGAGGCGTCTTGGGTCGAAGGTCATGGCGTCGCCTTCGAGTGGGACGACCTCAATTGATGGCGCAGGCTGAGCGTAAAGGAATGGGTCGTGGCCTGTGAGAGCAAGACGAGCGTCGAGTTCCAGGAACATCCGTCGTCGATTTGCGTTTGCTCTCCGAGGTTAGACGTTTTCAAACCGAAGGAGAACGGTGTCATGGACTGGAACCGCGTGGAAGGAAACTGGAAACAGGTGAAAGGCAAGGTCAAGGAGCAGTGGGGTAAACTCACGGATGACGACCTTGACCGCATCGCCGGCAAGCGCGATCAACTCGAAGGCAAGATCCAGGAGCGTTATGGCCTCGAAAAGGACCGTGTGCGGCGCGATATCGATGACTGGTACGGTCAGCAGGGCTGGTAAGCGCGTGAGGCCCGGGCCGCGGCCAATTC
>NZ_RZOM01000973.1:0-2360 GCF_003999175.1 Mesorhizobium sp. M7A.F.Ca.ET.027.03.2.1
GTCCGCGGAGGTCGGCTTTTCGGAATAGAAATAACCACCGGCAGCGGCGATGACGGCAATCGCGCACATCGCGCCCGCGGTCAGCCAGTTCCTGTAAGCCATTCGAGATCCTCGGCCGGAAACGCCCTAGTGCGAGACCGGCAAGGTCCCCATATCGGGGTGAATTTCGGCGGCCATAAGGCCTTTGTCGCCGCGTCCGAAACGAACCAGCACGACCTGCCCCGGCCGGAGCTCGGTGATACCGTAGCGGCGCAAGGTCTCCATATGGACGAAGATGTCCTCGGTGCCCTCGCCGCGGGTGAGAAAACCAAACCCCTTGGTGCGGTTGAACCATTTCACCAGGGCGCGTTCGAGACCGCTCTCCGGCGTCACCGCGACATGGGTGCGCTGCTCCTGCATCTCGGCCGGGTGGACCGCGGTGGTGACGTCCATAGAGAGCACCCGGAAGGCCTGCAATCCGCGGTCGCCATGTTTGACGAGGCAGACCACGCGTGCGCCCTCCAGGGCCGTCTGAAAGCCATCCCTTCGAAGACATGTCACATGGAGGAGGATATCGCCGGAAATGCCGCCATCCGGCAAAATGAAACCATAGCCCTTGGCCACATCGAACCACTTGATGGCGCCGGCTATTTCGAGCAAGTCCGCGGCATCGCCGCCTTCGTCACGCTGCAAGGCGTCGCCGAGGGGTCCGTCCCGCCCCGTCAAAGAGGCCTTTTCCCCCATAAGAATGCCCCCTTTTTTCAAGAACACCGCAACTGATTCTTGCCAACAGATTAACACTGCGGCTTCCGGTCTGTGCAAGACCTGCCGTGCCTTTTTTCACGGTTCATTTGGGCAATACCGGATTTGTTCTTTGCCGGCATTGCGCACCGCCGCACGATTGCCCTTTGACAGGGCCGACCCTATGTTGCGCCGCAACGCAATTTATCGAGGAAATCACATGCGCTATCTGCACACCATGATCCGCGTCACCGACGTCGATGCCTCGCTCGACTTCTACTGCAACAAGCTCGGCCTCAAGGAAGTGCGCCGCTACGAAAACGAGCAAGGCCGCTTCACGCTGATCTTCCTCGCGGCCTCCGAAGACGAGCAAAGCGGCATCGCCGACAAGGCACCGCTGGTCGAACTGACCTACAATTGGGATCCGGAAGACTACAAGGGCGGACGCAATTTCGGCCACCTCGCTTATGAGGTCGACGACATCTACGCCACCTGCCAGCATCTGATGGACAATGGCGTCATCATCAACCGGCCGCCGCGCGACGGCAACATGGCTTTCGTCAAGTCGCCGGACGGCATCTCGATCGAGCTTCTGCAGAAAGGCCCGGCCAAGGCCAAGGCGGAGCCCTGGGCTTCGATGGCGAACACCGGAAGCTGGTAGCCGATCACGCTGTCTTGAGCGGACAATACCAGGCTGACGGCCCAGTACCGTTTGGTTTTTCAGGGGCGGCGCCTATCTGTCTGGCTGAGGCGCCAGGCTTGGGCCGGTGCCCCGGCCACGCAACAGGCGCTTGCCCAGGAGAATCCATGCCGACCAGCCATGCCGACGTCGCCACCGAACATGCCAGCCGCTACCTGCAGCAGCTGTGCAAGCACTGGGCGCACAAATTCCCGGTCGAGTTCGATCCCACCCACGGCACCATCGATCTTTCAATGGGCCGTACCGTCATGGATGCCGATGCGGCGACACTGCATATCACGGTGTCGACTGACGAAGCAGGATCGATCGGGCGCCTGGAAGGCGTTGTCGCCGATCACATCAAGCGCTTTGCTTTCCGCGAAGAGCTGACCTTCGACTGGAAACCGGTCTGATCCGCGATCAGCCGCAATGGCGGACACCGGCGCTGTCGGCAACCGGGGCGCCTGAAAAAATTATGGCGTCGCTGGTCGCGACGCCATCTGAACCATCGAAACGGCCGATCGATCAGAACTTGTAGTTCAGTCCGATCTTTATCGTATGGGCGTCGATCTTCACCTTCGCTTCGTCACCATCGAGGTCGCTCAAATCAACCTTGCCGAAATCGAAGTACTGATATTCCAGCTTGGTGGTCCATTTGTCGGAAACGGCCCATTCGACACCGCCACCGACCGTGTATCCGAAACGACCGCCGCTTTTCGACGCATTGTTGTCCGGATCGGGATCGCCGCCGTCGAGGTCGCCGTAGCTGACTTTGTAGTGCGTGGCCGCCGCCCCGCCCTTGGCATAGATCAGCAGCGTGTCAGCCGCGAAGCCCAAGCGTGCAGTCAGGTCGCCATAGACGCCCAGCTTCGTCGATCCGAAATTGTCGGGACTTTCGACGACAAAATTATCACCACGAACCCCCAGATAGCCCAGATCGGCTTCAACACCGTATACGAAC
>NZ_RZOM01000974.1:0-2359 GCF_003999175.1 Mesorhizobium sp. M7A.F.Ca.ET.027.03.2.1
CGACATCGAAGCCGGCGCGCCGTGCCTGGTGGTCGAGCGACGGACATGGAGCGCCGAACATCCGGTCACCCATGTGCGCTTTACCTACGCGGCCGAGAGCCACACGCTGGTGGCAAGGTTCAGGCCGCAGGGGTAGTCTTTCTTCACCCTCCCCCTTGTGGGGAGGGTCGGCGAGCCGGCATTGCGAAGCAATGGTGGCGAAACGGGGTGGGGGTGCGGCGCCGACCCCCACCCCGCTGCTTTGCAGCGACCCTCCCCACAAGGGGGAGGGTAAAAACTCAAATCGCGGCGGTAATAATAATCTCGACCAGATAGTCCGGGGTGGCGAGCTTTGCTTCGCCGGTGGCACGGGCTGGCGTGTTGCCCTGCGGCACCCACTTGTCCCATTCCGCGTTCATCTCGGCAAAGGTGCTCATGTCGGCCAGCCAGATGATCGCCTGCAGGATCTTGGTCTTGTCGGAGCCAGCCTTGGCCAGCAATTCGTCGACAGCCGCCAGGATGTCCCTGGTCTGCGAAGCGACGTTGCCGGTTGGCTGGCCGACCTGACCAGCCAGATAGACGGTATTGCCATGGATGACGATCTGGCTCATGCGCGGGCCGACATCGATGCGACGAATGCTCATTGGATGGTTCCTTCCTGTGACGGTTGCGCTTCTTTAGAGTCGCGGCCGGCTTGGGGCAAGGTCGCCAGGTCGAATCCCCTTGGGCCAACGGCATATGGCATGCACACACGGCAAGTTGCCCCGCGGCCGCAATTCCGCCGGATTGGCTTGTTGACTAATGTAATAACATCACATATCCAATCGGCCGCTGCCAGCAGCCGGATTTCGCCGCCTACGGATCGCAGAATGACAAATACCTGCCTGACATTCCGCGACCTGACGCTTGGCTACGGCAGCCATCCGGCGATCCATCATCTCGACGGCACCATCCGCAAGGGCTCGCTGACCGCTGTGGTCGGCGCCAATGGCTCCGGCAAATCGACGCTGATGAAAGGCATTGTCGGCGTCCTGAAGCCAATGGCCGGCGAGGTTATCCGCGCGCCCGGTGTACGTGCCGCCTATCTGCCGCAGCAATCGGAGCTCGACCGCTCCTTTCCGGCACGGGTGGTCGATCTGGTTTCGCTCGGCCTGTGGCCACGACGCGGCCTGCTTGGCCGCTACACCAAGGAAGATCGCGATGACGTCAGCAAGGCGCTGATGGCGGTCGGCCTCGGCGGCTTTGAAAAGCGCCCGATCGACACGCTGTCGGGCGGTCAGTTGCAGCGCACGCTGTTTGCGCGCGTCCTGCTGCAGGACGCCGACCTCATCCTGCTCGACGAACCCTTCAACGCCGTCGACGCCAAGACGGTCGGCGACCTCATTGCCCTGATCAAGCACTGGCACGGCGAGGAACGCACCATCATGGTTGTCGTCCACGATCTGGACCTGGTGCGGCAGAATTTCCCCGAAACGCTGCTTCTCGCCCGCCAGCCGATCGCCTGGGGCGAAACCAGGGAAACGCTGAAACCTGACAACCTGTTGCGCGCCCGCCGCTTCCACGAAGCCTGGGAAGAAAATGCACCCTGGTGCGAGCCGGGCGAGGACGCTCATGGTGACGATCACCATGGCCACGATCACCATGACCATCGACACGGCGTCGGACCGAGGGCTGCCTGATGGACATGCTTTACGGTCTTGTCATCGCGCCCTTCGCCGATTTCGGCTTCATGCAGCGGGCTTTGATCGGTTCGCTGATGCTGTCGCTCGGCGCCTGCCCTATCGGCGTCTTCCTGATGCTGCGGCGCATGAGCCTGTCGGGCGACGCGATGGCGCATGCAATCCTGCCCGGCGCGGCCGCCGGCTTCCTGTTCTATGGGCTGGAGATCCTGCCGATGACCATCGGCGGCCTGATCGCCGGCGTCATCGTCGCGCTCGGCGCCGGCGCCGTTTCGCGCTTCACCATACAGCGCGAGGATGCCTCGATGGCGGCGTTCTATCTGATTTCGCTCGCCGTCGGCGTGCTGATGGTGTCGATCCGCGGGTCCAGCGTCGATCTCATGCATGTGCTGTTCGGCACCGTGCTGGCGCTCAACGATGAGGCCCTGACGTTGATCGGCGGCATCGTCGCGGTGACGCTGGTCAGCCTCGCCATCTTCTGGCGGGCGCTGGTCGCCGAATGCCTCGACCCGCTGTTCCTGCGCTCGGTCAGCCGGCTCGGCAGTCCGGTGCATTTCATCTTCCTCGGCATTGTCGTGCTCAACCTTGTCGGCGGCTTCCAGGCACTCGGCACGCTTCTGTCGGTTGGGCTGATGATGCTGCCGGCCGCAGCTGCCCGCTTCTGGACAGCTCGCGTCGAGCCGATGTGCGTGCTGGCGGTG
>NZ_RZOM01000975.1:0-2359 GCF_003999175.1 Mesorhizobium sp. M7A.F.Ca.ET.027.03.2.1
ACCGAGGACGGGTTCCTGATCGCCGAAGAAGACCTGAAGCTGCGCGGCGAAGGCGAATTGCTGGGCACCCGCCAGTCTGGCACGCCGGGTTTCCAGGTTGCGCGCATCGAGGCGCATGCCGACCTTCTGGAGGCCGCCCGCGACGATGCCAGGCTGATCCTGTCGCGCGACCCGGAGCTGCAATCGCAGCGTGGCGAGGCGTTGCGCCTGCTGCTTTATTTGTTCGGCCGCGACGAGGCCGTGCGGCTCCTGCGCGCCGGCTGAGCCAGGGCGGCAACCGACGGGTTGGCGAGCATCCCTTCGATCGGCTCGCCATTCACGACAACCATTTGCTTGACCTCGGGCGCCACCAGCCCGGCCGACACAATCAGCTTGGCGCCGTCCTCAATCGTCATGTCGAGCAGCACGATGTCCGACTTCGGCACATACATCAGGAATCCGGTGGTCGGGTTTGGCGTGCACGGCATGAATACGGCAATCAGCGGATCGCCTTCCTGGTCGAGCTTCTGGTTGATCTCGGTTTCCTTCTCGCTGGCGACGAACACCAGCGACCACACACCCTTGCGCGGATATTCGACCAGTCCGACTTGGCGGAACATGTCGCCCTTGTTCGACAGAACGGTCTCGAAAATCTGTTTCAGCGAGCCATAGATACCGCGCACCAACGGCATGCGGCCAAGCAGGCGCTCGCCGAAATTGACGATGGCGCGGCCGACGATGTTGGCCGTCAGGAAGCCGATCAGCGTGATCAGGATGAGCGCCACGATCAGCCCGAACCCCGGCACAGGAAACGACAAATAGGTGTCAGGGCTGTAGCGGGCCGGAATATAGGGTTTCACCCAGGAATCGACCCAACCGATGAATGACCAGGCGATGTAGGCGGTGATCGCCAGCGGCGCGCAGACGATGAAGCCCGTGAGGAAATAGTTCCTCAGCCGGGTCACGCCGGAAGTCTTGGGAGCGTCGGACATGATTCACCGGAGGTGCTATTTCGACGCGACATTAGTGAACCGCCGTCCAGTTTGGAACTGCGAAGTCTTTAAAGAGCCGATTATGCCGCCACTTCCAACGGAGCAATCCAAACGGAAGCAGCATACGTTCACGATTAGCCGAAAACATCCTTCCTTTCGTCATCCACGGGCGGAGCAAGGAGCGAAGCGACGCGGCGCAGACCCGAGGATGACGAAAGGATGAGAGCTATTCCACCGTCACCGATTTCGCCAGATTGCGCGGCTGGTCGACGTCGGTGCCCATGAAGACGGCGGTAAAATAGGCCAGCATCTGGATCGGCAGCGCGTAGATGATCGGCGAGATGATTTCCGGCACGTCCGGCAGGATGATCGTCTCCATCGTCTTGACGCTCGTCAGCGCCGCACCCTTGCTGTCGGTGATCAGGATGATCTTGCCGCCGCGCGCCGCCACTTCCTGCATGTTCGAAACGGTCTTTTCGAAAATGTGGTCGTGCGGCGCAATGACGATGACCGGCATGTTCTCGTCGATCAGCGCGATCGGTCCATGCTTCAGCTCGCCGGCCGCATAGCCCTCGGCGTGGATATAGGAGATTTCCTTGAGTTTCAGCGCGCCTTCCATGGCTAGCGGAAAGTTGGTGTCGCGGCCGAGATAGAGCACGTCCTTGTAGCGTGAGAGTTCACGCGCGATCCGTTCGATCTGCTCTTCAAGCTTGAGCACCTGATTGGCATAGCGCGGCGCTTCCGAAAGCGCGCGCACCAGGGTCTTCTCTTGTTCTTTCGAGATTGTCCCGCGCGCCACGCCGGCCCGCACAGCAAGCGATGCCAGCACCGAAAGCTGGCAGGTGAACGCCTTGGTCGAGGCAACGCCGATCTCCGGCCCGGCGAGCGTCGGCAGCACGACATCGGATTCGCGCGCCATGGTCGATTCGCGCACATTGACGATCGCGCCGATCTTCATGCCGGCCTTGCGGCAATAACGCAGCGAGGCCAGCGTGTCGGCAGTCTCACCGGACTGCGAAATGAAGAACGCCGCGTCGTTCTTCGACAATGGCATTTCGCGGTAACGGAATTCGGAGGCGACATCGATGTCGACGGGCAGGCGCGCGTAGCGCTCGAACCAGTATTTGCCGATCAGGCCGGCAAGATAGGCGGTACCGCAGGCCGAAATCGCCAGCCGGTCGATTTTGGCGAAATCGAAAGGCAGGTCGAGCGGCTTGGAGACGCCGCCGACAAAATCCAGATAATTCGCCAAGGTATGCGAGATCACTTCGGGCTGCTCATGGATCTCTTTCTCCATGAAATGGCGCCGGTTACCCTTGTCGACCATGAAGCTGGTCGAAAGCGACTGCTGGCGCTTGCGGTCGACCTTTGTGCCGTCGATGTCGAAG
>NZ_RZOM01000976.1:0-2358 GCF_003999175.1 Mesorhizobium sp. M7A.F.Ca.ET.027.03.2.1
GGCTGGAGGACACCGGCTCGGATCACCTTCCGGTCATGGTGGAGTTCTCGCTCAGGCTGAACCAGCAAAAGCCGCTCGATGAACATGAAACCGCGACCGCGGCCATTGTTCAGACCGGCAAGACGCCAGGCTGAAGGATCAGGGCCTGACCAAAGCGATGACGAGATGCTGGACATGGCCGCCATCGCGATGCTCGCGCGCATCGAAAGCGAGCTGCTTGGCCTCATATACGGCATTGGTGGCCTTGATACGTCGCTGTGCCTCGCGACGTGTCTTGTAGCAGAACCGGTCGTCGGCAATCCTGAGGCCGGAGATCGATCTTTCCGTGGCCCGCATCATCTCCCTGGCGATGCGGCCATGGGTTTCCTCATGGGCGCGGACGCCGGCGAAGAACCGCGTCCATCGCTTCCGGAGCGTCGGCGTGGTGGCCGAGGCGACACGCGGAAACGTATAGAAGAGATTGAGCGTGCCGTTGGCGCGCCGCAAGCGGCAAACGCCATTGTCCTGGCTGGTGTCAAGGTCCCAATCCACTGCGTAGCCGGTCAACGCGATGGCGTGCGTCATGAAGCCGTGCTTCGGCCCCTTGCGGTCCATAGCCTGCATCAGCGCCAGCCCCGTGTTCCCGGTGATGTCGTAGGTCCGCGTCTTGACCACCACCCTGGTGCCGGCCGAGGCCGCCGAAGCCAAACCGAACAGCGCAGCGATCGCCACAAGGCATGCTAGAACCGCCAGGCGCATTGGCCATCTCCTTATCGTCAAGGAATGGAACCATAAGCGCGCGGCAGTTTCAACAGTCCTAATGTTTCACTTGCCACGGGAGACCCGAGCCGTCGTCGGGGCTTTGCATGCTGTGGCCGGCGCGAGCCTACATGCCCTGATAGACCGGGCCTTCTCCGCCTTGCGGCGGCACCCAGTTGATGTTCTGGTTCGGGTCCTTGATGTCGCATGTCTTGCAGTGGACGCAGTTCTGCGCGTTGATGACGAAGCGCACATCCTTGGCCGTGGGATCGGCGGCGGCATTGCCGTCCTTGTCGACCCACTCGTAAACCCCGGCCGGACAGTAACGCGTCGAGGGGCCCGCAAAGACATCGTGCTCGGACCGCTTCTGCAGTTCCATGTCGCCGACAAGCAGGTGGACCGGCTCGTTTTCCTCGTGATTGGTGTTGGACAGGAACACCGAGGACAGCCTGTCGAAGGTCAGCACGCCATCTGGCTTCGGATAGGCGATCTTCTTGTGCCGGGCGGCAGGCTCGAGCGTCGCATAGTCGGCCTTGCCATGCTTCAGCGTGCCGAAGGGCGAGACACCGAACAGCGTGTTCAGCCACATGTCGAGGCCGCCGAGGCCGACACCGACGATCGTGCCGAAGCGCGACCACAGCGGCTTGACGTTGCGCACCTTCTTCAAATCCTTGCCGATGTCGGTCGCGCGCCAGGCTTCCTCGTAGGAAGCGAGTTCGTCGTTGGCGCGCCCGGCACCGATCGCCTCTGCGACATGCTCGGCCGCCAGCATGCCGGACAGCACGGCATTGTGCGAGCCCTTGATGCGCGGCACGTTGACGAAGCCCGCCGCACATCCCATTAGCGCACCACCGGGGAAGGAGAGTTTCGGCACTGACTGCCAGCCGCCCTCGGTGATGGCGCGCGCGCCATAGCCGAGGCGCTTGGCGCCGTCGAACGTCCCGCTGATCGCCGGATGGGTCTTGAAGCGCTGGAATTCCTCGAAGGGCGACAGATAGGGGTTCTTGTAATTGAGGTGGAGGACGAAGCCGACCGCCACCTGATTGTCCTCGAGATGGTAGAGGAACGAGCCGCCGCCGGTCTTCAAGTCAAGCGGCCAGCCGAAGGAATGCTGGACCAGCCCCGGACGGTGGTTCTCCGGCTTGACCTGCCAGAGTTCCTTCAGACCGATGCCGTATTTGCCCGGTTCGCGGCCATCGGAAAGCTTGTATCTGGCGATCAACTGCTTGGCGAGCGAGCCGCGAGCGCCCTCCCCGATCAGCACATATTTGCCCATCAGCGCCATGCCGGGTGCGAAGCCCGGACCGTGCGTTCCGTCCTTCTCGATGCCCATGTCGCCGGTGACGACGCCGGTGACGGCGCCTTGCTCATTGTAGAGCAGGCCGGCAGCGGCAAAGCCCGGATAGATCTCGACGCCGAGCGCTTCGGCCTTGGTCGCCAGCCAGCGGCAGACATTGCCGAGCGAGACGATGTAGTTGCCGTGATTGTTCATCAGCGGCGGCATGAAAATGTTGGGCAGGCGAAACGAGCCGGCGGGACCAAGGACCAGGAAATGGTCTGATGTGACCGGCGTCTTGAAGGGATGGCCGTCCTCGTCGCGCCAGCCCGGCAAGAGCCGGT
>NZ_RZOM01000977.1:0-2355 GCF_003999175.1 Mesorhizobium sp. M7A.F.Ca.ET.027.03.2.1
GTCTTTGCGCGTGACCTGAAGGGGCTGGCGGCAAGGGCCGGCATCGCCTCGGCGAAGATCTCGCCGCACGTGCTGCGCCATGCTTTCGCCAGCCATCTCCTGCAGAACGGCGCCGATCTCCGGGCCGTGCAGCAATTGCTTGGCCATGCCGACATATCGACGACACAGATTTACACCCATGTGCTGGAAGAGCGGCTGGTGCGGCTGGTCAACGATCATCATCCGCTTGCCGACTAGGCCTCATATCGCTATGTGAGGACGACATTTCACCGCCCGGAGCCTTGGATTCAAGGGTTCCGTCAGCCACTGCCTTCCGACGTATCGGTCCGCTCACGCATGTATAATTACCTCGATTTCGAAAAGCCGGTGCAGGACCTCGAGGGCAAGATCCTCGAGCTGAAGAAGCTTGCCGAGAATGGCGAGGCGGTCGATGTCGGCGACGAGATCAGCCGTCTTGAGAAGCGCTCCCGCGACGCGCTGCGCGACGCCTACAAGGCGCTGACGCCGTGGCAGAAGGTGCAGGTGGCTCGCCATCCCGACAGGCCGCATTGCGTCGACTATATCAAGGGCCTGTTCACCGATTTCACGCCGCTGGCCGGCGACCGCAATTTCGGTGAGGACCAGGCGATCGTCGGCGGTTTCGCCCGTTTCCGCGGCGAACCCATTGCCATCATCGGCCAGGAAAAAGGTTCCGACACAGCCAGCCGCCTGAAGCACAATTTCGGATCGGTTCGCCCGGAGGGCTACCGCAAGGCGGTACGGCTGATGGAACTCGCCGACCGCTTCAAGATCCCGCTGCTGACGCTGGTCGACACGGCGGGCGCCTATCCCGGTGTCAATGCCGAGGAGCGCGGCCAGGCGGAGGCTATCGCCCGTTCAACCTCGACCTGTCTCGGCCTGAAAGTACCGTCGATCTCGGTGGTCATCGGCGAAGGTGGTTCGGGCGGCGCCATTGCCATCGCCACCGCCAACCGCGTCTACATGCTCGAACACGCCATCTATTCGGTGATTTCGCCGGAAGGTGCCGCCTCGATCCTGTGGCGCGACACGACGCGATCGAAGGACGCGGCGACCAACATGAAGATCACCGCGCAGGACCTTCTGGAGCTGAAGATCATCGACGCCATCATCCCCGAGCCGCTCGGCGGTGCGCATCGCGGCGCCGAAACGGTGATCGCCGCGACCGGAGACCTCATCGCCAGGACGATGAAGGATTTTGCCGGCGCCAACACCGATTTCCGCGAGCAGCGCCGCGAAAAATACCTGGCCATGGGCCGCAGTCTCTGACCACAGGCAGCCTTGGCCGCAACAATGTGGCGGGGCGGAGCATTTTTGCCACAAAAATGCCGCTGCATTCGGCTCAATGAGACTGCCGCAGGGGGATGCGTCGGCACTTGCGGTAAGGAATTTATTAGGGTTAACGGGCTTAGGGTCCGTCGATGCGCAGTGTAGCAGCCGGGGCAGGAAGCGTCCTGGCGCCAGAGAAAAGACGATATCCGTAGCCATGTTTGTCAAGCTTGCCCGCACCGGAATCCTGATCGCTGCCCTCGGCGTTGCCGGCTGCAACAATTCGTCTATGAAGGATTTTGCCCCGGAGGCCAACAAGCCGCTGCCCGACAAGATCCTCGCCGACATGAGAGCCAAGGGCATGGTCCGCACCTCGTCGGTGATGGCCCGCATCTTCAAGGAAGAAGGCAAGCTCGAGATCTGGAAGGCCAAGACCAACGGCCGCTACGACATGGTCGCCAGCTACGACATCTGCAAATGGTCGGGCAAGCTCGGGCCGAAATACACCGAAGGCGACCGCCAGGCGCCGGAAGGCTTCTACACGGTGCGCCCGGCGCAGATGAATCCGCGCTCGAACTACCATTTGTCCTTCAACATCGGCTATCCCAACGCCTATGACCGCGCCAATGGCCGTACCGGCTCCAATTTGATGGTGCACGGCGCCTGCTCGTCGTCGGGCTGCTATTCGATGACCGATGCGCAGATCGAGCAGATCTATGCCTTCGGCCGCGACGCATTCCAGGGCGGCCAGACCGAGTTCCAGATTCAGGCGTTTCCGTTCCGCATGACCGCCGCCAACATGGCGCGCTACCGCAACGACCCCAATTACGACTTCTGGAAGATGCTGAAGGTCGGCTACGACAATTTCGAGATCACCAAGGTGCCGCCGAAGGTCGATGTCTGCGAGAAGCGTTATGTCTTCAACCAGGTTGCCGCCGACGGTCAGACATTCGATCCGACCGGCGCCTGCCCGGCGACCACGCAACCTGATTCGCTGAAGAGCGCCTACAATTCCTACATGAGCACCTACGACGCTGCGTTCAGCGGCGCGGTCAAGGCCAGCGTGCC
>NZ_RZOM01000978.1:0-2353 GCF_003999175.1 Mesorhizobium sp. M7A.F.Ca.ET.027.03.2.1
GTCGCAGGACGGCGGCACGAATTTGTCGAGCGCGTCGAGCACGCCCTTGCCGCCGGTGTCGACCGGCCCGGCGCCTGCGGTACAATCGGTCGGGCCGGCCCACCACTGCCATTCGACGCCGGAGTGGTAGACGCCGAGATAGAGGCCGTAGAGCATCAGGATGCCGCCGACGGCCAGCAGGCCGCGCGTCAGCCAACTGGGTGCGTGCAGCATCGACGCAATCACCGCCAGCACCATCAGCGGCACGCCGATATAGTAGGGCGTGCGCTGTTCGAGGCAGAGGTGGCAGGGGATATAGCCGCCGAGATACTGGAAGCCGAGCGCCGAGCCAACGGTGGCGGCCATGGCGACGGCGAGGAACAAGGCGGTCAGCGTGCGCTGGCGTCCGGTGTCGGCATTCATGGTCGCTGTCATTTCAATCGGTCCGTCCGGCTCGCAATGGTTCTGTTCAGAACGCGTATTTGACCAGGATATAGAGCAAAATCAGGGCAGCCGCGCCGGCGCCGGCGATGAGGCCGAGGCGCTTTTCGATGAATTCGCGGATCGGTTCGCCATAATGGCGCAGCAGCCAGGCGAGCAGCAGGAAACGGCCACCGCGGGCCACGATCGCCAGCACCACGAACAACAGCAAATTGACGCCGATGACGCCGGACAGGATCGTCACCACCTTGATCGGCGGCAGGTGGGCAGCGCCCGACGTGATCAGCATCAGGACGATGAAGCCGACGCCTGCCCCCGCGCGCAGCGCTTCGAACTGGTCGTACTTGCCGTAGAATTCGAGAATCGGCCTCGCCACGGCGTCATAGGCGTAGTGGCCGATGAACCAGCCGGCGATGCCGCCCAGCACAGAGGCGACGGTGGCGATCAGCGCATAGCGGTAGGCGCGATCCGGCCGCGACAGCGCCATCGGCAGATAGAGCACGTCGGCCGGCACCAGGAACACCGAGCTTTCGACGAAGGCGATGAAGGCCAGCCACCATTCGGCGGATTTGCGGGCCGCCAGCGACAAGGTCCAGTCGTAAAGTCCGCGAAGCATCGGCACTCCTAATGCGTGTCGTTCCATTGCGCAGGCAGGTTGGGGTTTAACGGCATGCACAGAACAAAGACCCAGAGCACGCCATCCGTCCCGCAGACGTGCCGCGCTTTGATGCGCCGCCTGTCTAGAAAGATTTTCCGCGCTGCACAATGGCAGCCCCCTCACGAAATCGAAAGGCGCAGTTTGGTCGCATCTTGAGGGCGCCGGAGAATTGGCCAGTTGACGAACAGCCCTCCAACCGTATAGTCCCGCGCCATCCAGGCCGCCCGGCCTGAGCCCCTATGGCGGAATTGGTAGACGCGCTCGACTCAAAATCGAGTTCCGCAAGGAGTGCTGGTTCGATTCCGGCTAGGGGCACCATCCTTCACTCTTCGAGCTTCGGGTGGGACAATTTAGCCTGTGTTTGTTTTGGGATCCGCTTGTGCGCGGCAGCGCCGGCGTTGCGTTCCCGGTTGGCCTTTTCGTGTATCGTGGTCTGCTGTTTCCCATGCTAACGCTTGCCGGCCCTTGTTCGCCTGCAAGTGCCCCTTCAGGCTGATCGGCGCTTTTCGCTCAACAAAACTCGCAGATGCGGTAACGCCGCATGCGCCACCGCCTTGGGTGGTTGCGTGAACATGCAAGGCGGTTCCGCGGCGCCGAGAAGGCAGGTCTTTTGCCAATCCAATGTAATGGACCAACAATCGCCGCAGACACGCGGGGCAATATTGATATTGTTCGGGTAGGCGTAATAGCCGATCGGCGTTGGACCGAAAACGACACAACACGGCGTCCCTACACAGCTTGCGATATGAACAAGCCCTCCCTCCATGTCGAAATGCATGGACGAGTTCGCAAGAACGGAGGTGATTTGCGGCTGTGTTGTCTTGGAAGAAAGGTTGTAGTCGGCCGAACTGAGGGTGCCTCCTACCACGCCGACTTGGACAACCGGAAGATCCGGCAACTGCGCCTTCACCTCTTTCACGACATCATCCAAGAACGGATAATCTCGCGTAGCTCGAGGGCGACCCGACTCCTCGCTGAAGGAATTGTGGACGGTAATGTAGGGTTTATGGTCCAGTCCCAAGCTTTGAACCAAGGACGCATCCTCAGGTAACGGATATTGATGGCCGCCAAAGGGCACACCGCTGACATGGTTCAGAAAGGTGTCTCGCCTCACGTTCTGAAATTGGGCTACAAGTGCTGGATGGAAGTCCAAATGAGGATGCGCATCGATCGCATGCGAAAACATCTTCCGATACGGTGCGATGCTTTGCAGCATTGCTGAAAGCGCCGGCCACCGTTCGGCAGCGGCAGAACTCATGTGCACAAGATCTACGG
>NZ_RZOM01000979.1:0-2351 GCF_003999175.1 Mesorhizobium sp. M7A.F.Ca.ET.027.03.2.1
ATGCCATAGTCCGGTGCGATGGTCGCCTCTTCGCCGCGAAGGTCCCAGCCCTCGGCAACGTGGCCTGATATATCGGCCTCGTCGGCAGTGGCCGGCGTCGGCGCCTTGCCGAACCAGGCGGTCGTCGGCTGCCAATAGTTGTCGGCGCCCTTCTTCAGGCGCACGACAATCACAGTGTCGTCGCTGGAAAATTTGTCGGGTGGGATGTTGGCGATCATTTTCACCGGTATGCGCGAAATCTCGTAGCCGAGGATAATGTAGTCGCCGCGCAGGAGGTCGCGCGGATCGACAGGTTCGATCTTCAGCAGCACCTCTTTGCCGTTGCGCAGGATCGCCGCCCGGCCGGCGATGATCCAGCTCAGGAAGCCGATCTGGACGAGCGCCAGCACAAGTGCCGAGATGACAAGCCTTTTCCCGGTGATCATGCCGTGGCTCCTTTGGCATCTGGACCCTTCATGCGTTTTTCCACGCGGATGATGACGATCGCAAGGATGCCGAGCAGCACCGCGGCGGCCAGGAAGAAGCCGGCTGTATCGAGCATCGATTGCAAGGTCACCACATAGATGATGGCGAGTTCGAAGGCGAAGCCGAGATAGGCAAGCCAGCGCAGCCCGCGGCTCTCCCGTCCTGCCAGCACGACTGCCGCAACGATGCCGGCCAGGGCAACGACCGAAGCGATGGCGAAACCGCTTTCGTAGGTGCTTTCATCGGCGAGTTCGAACTGGATCATTGCGAGGCCGGTGAGGAAGCCGAGCAATGCGTGCAAGGGCAAGCGGCCGCCGAGTTGCACGACCCGGTCGACCGGATCCGGCGAGAAGACCGAGGCCGCGAACAGCAGCGCCGAGACGACGACCAGCGGGATCGCCACCTGCAGCGTGTCGTGGTTGGTGACCAGCAGCACAAGATAGAACAGAACCGACAGGATGATCAGGTGGCGCGCCGCCTGGCTGCGGGTCCAGAACGAGACGGCAAACAGCACGATCGCCATGATCACGAAGGCATGCGGAAATTCGCTGCGGCTGTAGTAGTCGAAGCCTTTGAGGAACAGCCAGGCATCGGCGATGCCGACCGAAGCGACCGTCAGCGGATTCGAACGCAGCGCAACCGCCGCCAGCGCCGTGCCGGCGCCCCAGGTGACCAGAGCAGACGCCTCGTCGCCCGAGAGATGATACATCTGGCCGATCAGCGCGATCGAGCCGCCGAAAGCCGCGGCCGCCACGACCCAGAGCGCTTCCCCGATCGCCGCATGGTTGCGGGCCTTCAGCACCGCGCCGCCGACATAGCCACCAAGGATGACGGCAAACAGTGCCGCCACGCGCGCCAGCCTCGGGATCGCGTCCCAGTTGGCGGCGACGAAAATCAGGATGGCGGCGCCGAAAAGCAAGGCGGCCATCATTGCCAGGATAGAGCCGAAGCTGAGCGACTCGCGCGCGTTGGCCTCGACATCGCGCGAAAGCGAATCGGCTGTGGCGGCGTCAATCAGCCCGGCCTGCAGCCAACGCGCGATATCCGCCCTGACCCGCGACGAATACCCCGCCATGCTGCG
This sequence comes from Mesorhizobium sp. M7A.F.Ca.ET.027.03.2.1, assembly GCF_003999175.1. Classification (NCBI taxonomy): domain Bacteria; kingdom Pseudomonadati; phylum Pseudomonadota; class Alphaproteobacteria; order Hyphomicrobiales; family Phyllobacteriaceae; genus Mesorhizobium; species Mesorhizobium sp. M7A.F.Ca.ET.027.03.2.1. The sequence continues at coordinate 1,547 of NZ_RZOM01000979.1, forward strand.
TCTCCCCCAAGTTTGGTCTTTTTTTCAGCCGATCCGGTCAAATCGTTGACGCGGCGGCATTTTCCGATTCGGGTTTCTTTGTGTCAGGTCCGTGAACCCCGTTAATGCTGCATTGCACAATTTGCATTGCTGCCATGCAGCCATAGCGCTTTTAAATCGATATGGGTCCGACTATTTATAGTTCGTACACAAACGGAATGATCCGCAAGAAAGACGAAACGAGAACTACCATGAACCTGATCCGCAACTACCGCAACTGGCGCCGCTACAGGGACACCGTGTCCGAGCTGAGCCGCCTGAGCAACCGTGAACTGACCGACCTCGGCATCAGCCGCAGCGACATTCCTTACGTCGCTCGCAAGGCGGTCTAATTCTTCGGACCGCGAATGGTCCGAACCAGTTTTTGAAAAAGAGAACGACAATGAACCTGATCCGCAATTATCGTAACTGGCGCGTTTATCGCGAGACGGTTACCGAGCTGGGTCGCCTTTCCAACCGCCAGCTGCATGATCTCGGTATCGTCCGCGACGAAATCAAGATGATCGCCCGCCAGGCGATCTAGACAGAATTTCGCCAGGGTCGACCTCCTCCCCGACCTTGACGAATACGGTCACCCCTTACCTTCTCCCAAGGGTTGACCACAAAAACGGCGCCCGCCGCACCTCCTCCCGCGGCGGGCGTTGTTTCCCCGGGGCAAATTTTGCCCCAAAGGTTTCGCCCCTTTTCAAACGGCGAAAGAGTTTTCGTCAAAGCCGACCTCCTCCCCGGCGATGACGAATAGGCCCGACCTTCACCTCCTCCCGAG
>NZ_RZOM01000097.1:0-9788 GCF_003999175.1 Mesorhizobium sp. M7A.F.Ca.ET.027.03.2.1
GCTATCAGCGCGCCGCCTTCGACTATTTCCTCGAGAACGTGAACCCCGAAAACGGATTGGTCGCCGACACGTCGCGGCCGAATTCGCCGGCCAGCATCGCTGTCGTCGGCTTCGCGCTGTCCAGTTATCCGATCGGCGTCGAGCGCGGCTGGATGGCGCGCGATGCCGCCGCGAAGCTGACGCTGGCCGCGCTGCGCTTCTTGTCGGCCAGCCCGCAAGGCCATAGCGACGACGTCACCGGCCACAAGGGTTTCTACTACCATTTCCTCGATATGCGGACCGGCCTGCGCGTCTGGCGCTGCGAACTGTCGATGGTGGATACGGCGTTGCTGATATCGGGCATGCTGGTGGCGGGCGCCTATTTCTCCGGTGACGATGACGAGGAAGCAGAAATCCGCCAACTGGCCGAGGCGCTCTACCGGCGCGTCGACTGGCGGTGGGCACAAGGCTCAAGCCCGACCTTGCGACAAGGCTGGAAGCCGAAGAGCGGCTTTCTCCACTATGGCTGGGAGGGCTACAACGAAGCCACGATCCTCTACATCCTGTCGATGGCTTCGCCCGACAGCCCGACCTCGGACAACAGCTACGAGGGCTGGACGGCGACCTATCAGTGGGAAAACATCTACGGCTACGACGTGCTGTATGGCGGTCCGCTGTTCATGCACCAGTTCTCGCATGCCTGGATCGATTTCGCCGGCATCCGCGACGCCTTCATGCGCGAGAAGAACTCGGACTATTTCGAAAACAGCCGCCGCTCGACCTATCTGCACCGCGACTATGCACGCCACAACCCTTACGGCTATGGCGGCTACGACGAGAACCTTTGGGGTCTTTCGGCGGGCGACGGGCCAGGCGGCTTTCGCACCAGCGTGGAGCGACAGCGCCGGCGGTTTTCCGGCTATGCCGCGCGCGGCGCGCCGTTCGGGCCCGATGACGGGACGATCGCGCCTTGGTCCTATCCGGCATCACTGCCTTTCGCCCCGGAGATCTGCCTGGCGGCGTTGCGCCATCTCGGTGATCGCTACCCCGAGGTGATCGGTAATTTCCGACTGCCGAGCGGTTTTAACCCGACATTGGCGAACCGGCGTAAATTCGGGAGGCACGGCTGGGTGTCGGAAGGCCACTACGGGCTGGATCAAGGCATCGTGGTGATGATGATCGAGAACCATCGGTCAGGGTTGATCTGGAGACTGATGCGGTCAAATCAACACATCCGCAACGGCCTGCGCAAGGCCGGGTTCAATGGCGGCTGGCTGTCTCAGCCAGCAAGCCCGGCGTCGGGTGGCGGCGATGTCGCGTGACCGGACCAGGACTACCGCCTTTCCTGTCGATCACAACGACATCGAGCTGATCAAGAGCGCCCACCCGCCGCACTGGAAGAACCCGCAGCCGGACGGTCCCTACAACCTCGTCGTCATCGGTGCCGGGCCGGCTGGGCTAACCGCCGCCTACGAAGCGGCCGGCCTCGGCGCAAGGGTCGCGCTCATCGAGCGCAACCTGATCGGCGGAACTTGCGTCAATGTCGGTTGCATCCCGTCGAAGTCGATCATCCGCACCGCAAGGCTTTATGCCGACATGCGCGATGCAGAGAATTTCGGCGGCGACATGCCGGACCGTCTTCACGTCAACTTTCAGCGCGCCATGACGCGGATGCGGCAGATCCGGCAGCGGATCAGCCGCGCCGATGCCGCCGGTAGCCTGGTTTCCGAAGGCATCGACCTTTATTTCGGCGAAGCGCGGTTTTCCGGAAGGGACACTGTCACGGTCGCCGGACAAATCTTGCGTTTCAGGAAGGCGCTGATCGCGACAGGCGCGCGCCCGAGGCTGCCGACGATCCCGGGGCTTGCCGACGCCGGTTATCTCAGCAACGAGACCATGTTCGATCTCACGGAGTGCCCGAAGCGGCTTCTGGTCATCGGCGGCGGACCGCTCGGTTGCGAGGCGGCGCAGGCCTTCTGCCTGCTGGGCGCGAAGGTCATCCAGGCGCAGCGCGAACCGATGTTCCTGCCCGGTGAGGAACGCGATGCCGCCCAGATCCTTTCGGACGCGCTGGCGCGCGAGGGTGTCGAGGTTCGCCTCAACACCGAGGTGGTGGCGGTGCGGACGGAAGGCGGCAAGAAGCTCGCCGACCTGGTGTGCGACGACATCACGACGACGATTTCCGTCGATGAGATCATCACTGGCATCGGCCGATCGCCCAATGTCGACGGCCTCGACCTGGAAAACGCCGGGGTGGCATACGATGCCGACGGTATCAAGGTGGACGACTGTCTCCTCACCACAAATCCGCGCATCTATGCGGCGGGCGATGTCTGCCTCGCCTACAAATTCACCCACACGGCCGAGGCGACAGCCCGCATGGTCGTACGCAATGCCCTGTTTCTCGGACGCAGGAAGCTGAGCGAACTGGTCATTCCGTGGTGCACCTATACCGATCCGGAGATCGCCCATGTCGGCCTCTATCCGGCGGAGGCGCGCCAGAACGGCATCCCGGTCAAGACCTATACAGTGCTGATGCACGATGTCGGCCGTGCGGTGATGGACGGCGAGGAGGAGGGTTTTGTCAAAATCCACGTCAGGGAGGGGTCCGACCGCATCCTGGGCGCCACGGTCGTTGCCAGCCATGCCGGCGAGATGATCAATGCGGTGTCGCTGGCGATCAAATCGGGCATGGGATTGCGTGCGCTGGCCGACGTCATCCATCCATTCCCGACGCAGGCGCAAGGCATCAAGATGGCCGGCGACGCCTATCGGCGGACAAGGCTCACCTCATCGTGGAAGCGTCTGGCGGGCCGCTGGTTGGCGTTGTCAAGGCGATGGTGACAGCAGCCTGCCGCAACTGGTGCATCTGACAATCAGCGACGATGCGGCGCTTGACGAAAGCCTCGTTCGGCTGAACAAGTCGAAGCCGATTGTTATGGTTTGGGGCCGTCGCGCATGCCGTCTGGAATGAAGCCTACGGCGCAAAGCCCAGAGTGCCCGCTTTGAAACCCGCGGGCGCACAACCGCTCGACGCTGTCTCCGCGGCGAAAGCCGGGCGACGTGTGCTGGTTGTGTCCCACGATCCAGCCTTTCCGCCGATCTCCGGCGCGGATCTGCGGAACTACCGCAATGCTGAGTCTGCTGCGCAATTCGGCCCGGTCTGCCTGGTGTCTGTGCTGCCGCAGGCGACGGAAACAACCGATCCGTCGATCCGCACCGAAGCCTTGTCGATCAAGGGAGAGGCCCGCTCCGCCTCGATCGGGTGGTGGCGTATAAGGGCGGAGCGTCGCATCTCGCGCGTCGCCTTGACGCGGCTGGAGACACTGGTTCGGGACTTCCGCCCGGACACGGTGGTGATCGAGGGTATCGGCCTGTTCAAGCTGCTGCGGCCTTTGCGGGCACTGACGAAACAGCTCATCCTCGACATGCACAATGTCGAGTCCGACCTGGCGGGACAGTTGCGGCACGTCGATGCGAAGCGGGCTGCGGTGGCGACGATCAGCGAGGGCCTTGGCATCAGGCGTCTCGAGAGAAAGGCGCTTGCCCTTGTCGACAGGGTCTGGGTCTGCTCGAGCCAGGATCGAGAGCGGTTGATGGCGCTTTCCCGGCACAAGTTGCCGATCGATGTCGTTCCAAACGGAATTCCGCACGCCGGGCACAGCCCCGAAACGCTGCCCGCCGAGCCCGTATCCGACGAAAGCTTTCCGGTGATCCTGTTCGTCGGCCATCTCGGCTATCCGCCAAACGTCGATGCCGTCCAGAGGTTAGCCGGCTCCATACTTTCGCGCATCCGACTGGCCTTGCCGACCGCGACACTGATTCTCGCCGGGCGCAACCCGACAACGGCCGTGCAAGCGCTGGCAGGATTGCCTGGCGTGGAGCTCGTCGAAGACCCCGGAGACATGGCGCCGCTTCTGTCGAGAGCGCATCTCACCATCATCCCGCTTGCGGCAGGCGGCGGCACCCGCATCAAGATTCTGGAGGCGATGGCGTGGGGCGTGCCGGTGATCGCCACGCCTCTGGCGGCCGAGGGCCTGGACCTGGTCGACGGGGAGGAACTGCTGCTGTCGGATACCGATGAAGGACTTGCCGAGACGGCTGTCGGACTCTGCCTGGATGCCGACCGCAGGGCACGGCAGCGCATCCGCGCGCATCAAGCGGTTTGGGCAAGGTTCGGCCCGGAAGCTATCCGCGATGCTGTCCGCGGCGGACTGGGGCTGGACGAGGCTGGCACATGATCCCTCACTCCACCAGATATGGAGGAGCGACATCGTTCCACATCGCTTGCAGGAGCTCCGCTTCGCACCGCGTCCAACCGGAATTTCGTGGCCTGCCCAATCAGGATGCGTGCAGAAGCTCTTGCCGAATGGGGCCGAGATAGGTTTGCGGATGCAAGCGTCGCCAAACATGGTCCCGGTCGGTCAGATGCGCGACCTGCTCTATCCAGCGTCTCGGCGCATCGGGGTCCCTCACCTCATGCCAGTCGTCGACGATAATGACAGGCAGGCCCTGGTAGAGCGGGTCGAGCGGCGAGGTCCTGGTGACGACGATGCAGCCGAGATAAAACAGCTCCCATGTCCTATGGCAGTCCAGGCCGTTGCCTTCGGTGGACAGCACGAGCGGGTATTGCGAGTACAGTCGCCAGATCGAGCGCTGCGAGACGCGTTTCGTCAGGAAATCGACGTGCGGACATCCGCCGAGGGCATCAAGCAGTTCCCGGCGCTGCCTCGAGCCATTGCTGATGCTGAAATCAGAGAACAGCCTGGGCGGGCGGCGGTCCACATGATCCTGCCGGGCGCGTATGATTTCCAGTTGCTTCACAAGCCCTGCCGGCGTGGCAAGGGACCGAGGCGTGTGAAGATCGAGCCCGATCGGGAAAGGCTTCACCCTGGGGTGAGTGCCATCACAATTCTGGCTGTACCAGGAGACCAGGAAAGGGTTGGCGAGAAGCTGGTCGACGGTGTCCTTCGCCAGATCCGACGGCACCGAAGCATCTCCATCGGTCGTCAGCAGCGTGAACGGTGCCGTAATCGTCGGCAGCACGATCCTGACGAACGTATCGAGGTCGCAGGTTTGCGCATCCCTGGACAAGGTGCTCAGGCGCAGCCAGACGATGCCATGCGCGCCGCTGTAATGTTGGCGGAAAAATGCCTCGCCCTGCGTCGATGCAGTTGGCGCGTTGCGATACCAGCGCGGCCCGGCGAAATCGCAGAAATGCCCGATGCCCTGCGACCACAGCACGGGCGGAACGCCAAGAAACCTTAGCGCCCTGGAATAGACGGCTCTTTTGACAGCCCTTCGAAACCTGCCCATCGGCAACTCCTAGCGCGGATGCCAATAGCGTTGCAACGTCCTTGCACCGCCGGAGCCGAACCAGGGGCCAAAAATTTCGAACCGTCTGGCGGCATCGCAACTGGCTGACGATCTCGCCGGCTGCAGTGCCGCGACAACCCCCCGGCTCGGCCGGAGGCACACGGCGGTCTACAGACTTGATTGTGGCAAAGGTCGAAGTGCTTGCGGTTCAGCGCAAGACCGCACGTCTCAATCGTGCAATTCCCGCGATATCGGCGGACCGAGGGAGAAATCCGAGAACGTTACCTCAAAGCCTTCGCGTTGCGGCGAACAGCACATCATGCCGATATCGACCGTCTTCGAGGTCGGGAAATAGGCAAGCCGCACAGGCTTCCAGTGGCCGTTGGAAGCATCGAGGTACTGGACGCGGATCGCTTCTGCGTGACGGGTCAACCGGATCCTGACGCCGTTCGGATCGGCATGAATGGCGACCAGCGACCAGTCTGACGTGTCGTTGGTGACGACGACGGAGAAATAGGCAAGGCCGTCGGTGTACTCGATACCGGCCTTGATCCAGTGCGTTTCGCTGAGCCGGACCATCAGCCCGGCCTGATCATAGAGGACCTCGTAGTCGCCCTTGACCGTGACTTCGGCGCTGAAATCGCCTTCGACCGGCCGGTGCAGGAAGTGGCCGTTGTCGCGACAGAAACCGTAGAAGGTCTCACGCCAGAAATCGGTCTCCTTGCCGGTGCGCACACGAACGCTATCGCCCTCGATTGCGTGGTGCGGCGGCGGGTTAAGCCAGGTCAGGTTCTGCACTGTCATCCCTTCGCGCCGCTCCAATCCAGATGTGCATGGCGGTGTGCCGGTCCGATCAGCCCGGCATGATCGGTCGACGGCCGATCAGCCTGCGAACGTATAGGCCGTCTTTACCGTGGTGTAGAACTCCGCCGCATAGTGGCCCTGCTCGCGCGGCCCATAGCTCGAGCCCTTGCGGCCGCCGAAGGGAACATGGAAATCGACACCCGCCGTCGGCAGGTTGACCATCACCATTCCGGCCTCCGAATTGCGCTTGAAGTGCGTGGCATGCTTGAGGCTCGAGGTGCAGATGCCGGAGGTCAAGCCGAAGGGCGTGTCGTTGGCGACGGAAAGCGCCTCGTCATAGTCCTTGACGCGAATGACGCTGGCGACAGGTCCGAAAATCTCCTCGCGCGAACTGCGCATGGCATTGGTGGCCTCGGTGAGCAATGCCGGCTGCAGGTAGAAGCCTGGCGTCTTGCGGTCGAGCCGCTCGCCGCCGAAGGCGAGCGTGGCACCTTCCCTGACGCCGATGGCGATATAGTCCTCGTCCTGCTTCAGCTGCGTCGCGTCGACGACAGGACCGATCTGGGTCTGCGCGTCGAGCGCATCGCCGATGACCAGTTTGCTCATGCGGTCCTTGAGGGCATCGACGAAACGGTCGTGAATGCCGTCAGCCACAATCAGCCTGGATGACGCGGTGCAGCGCTGGCCGGTCGAGAAGAAGGCGCCATTGAGCGCGCAATCGACGGCGATCGCAAGATCGGCATCGTCGAGCACGACCAGAGGGTTCTTGCCGCCCATTTCAAGCTGGAACTTGCGCATGTGTTCGATGCTTGCCGCGGCAACGCGCTTGCCGGTACCGACCGAGCCGGTGAAGCTGATGGCGTTGACGTCGGGACTGTCGAGCATCGCCTGACCGACGACCGAACCCTTGCCCATGACGAGATTGAGCACGCCCTTTGGCAGGCCGGCGCGATGCAGGATGTCGACAATGGTCCAGGCGCTCTCGGGAACCAGCTCCGCCGGCTTGAAGACGACGGTGTTGCCGTGGGTTAATGCCGGAGCGATCTTCCAGGCCGGAATGGCGATCGGAAAATTCCACGGCGTGATGATGCCGACCACGCCGACCGCCTCGCGCGTCATCTCGACGCCGACGCCCGGTCGCACACTCGGCACGACCTCTCCGGTTAAACGCAACGTTTCGCCGGCAAAGAAATCGAAAATCTGGGCGGCGCGAATGGTCTCGCCTATGCCTTCGGCCAGCGTCTTGCCTTCCTCACGCGCGAGATTGCGGCCAATCTCGTCCTTGCGCGCCAGAATCTCGTCGGAGGCCTTTTTCAGCACTGCGTGACGCGCCAGCGGACCGGAACGGGACCAAGCCGGGAACGCTGCCTTGGCCGCGGCGATCGCCTGCTTGGCCTGTTCGACACCCGCCGAGGCATAATCGCCGACGATGTCACCGGTATCCGAGGGGTTGATGTTGCGCGAACCGGCCTCGCCGACCCATTCGCCATCGATGAGGTTCTTTCGAAACAGCGTCATATCGTGTGTTCCTGCTTGTTGGCCGCGCGGGCATCTGTCTGAACTGGTATTTGCCAGACAATTGCCTCGCGGGAAAGCAAACAGTGAACCAGCAGCCGCGACAAAAATCCCCCCGCTTGCGCCGCGCGGATGGCGGGTGACGACATTGCCTCATCGAGCTTCGATGCGGCCAACATCCATGGTGCGTCGTCCGGCTTGGGCCGATTTCCTCTATACACTTCTGTCCATAGCCTTGATTTGCCTGAGGCAGCATGTCATGCGTCGTGCCGATGGCAGCTCTCGAAACGACGATTCAGCGCGCCGGCGCCACCGGCAATATCAAGGCCACTCGCGAAGACTGGCTGAAGCTTGCGCTCGAAACGTTGATCTCTGACGGTGTCGAACGCGTCCGCGTGCTGACACTTGGACAGAAGCTCGATGTGTCGCGTTCCAGCTTCTACTGGTATTTCAAGAGCCGGCAGGATCTGCTCGACCAGCTGCTGGATTACTGGCGGCAGACCAACACCAAATTCATCGTCGAACGCGCCAGGCGGCCATCCGCCACCGTCATTCGCGGGGTGATGAGCATTTTCGAATGCTGGGTGGACGAAAGGCTGTTCGATCCACAGCTGGATTTCGCGATCAGGGCCTGGGCCCGCCGCTCGCCCGCCATCCGGCGCGCCCTCGACGAGGCCGACGAGGAGCGTGTCAACGCCATCCGCGACATGTTCATGCGCCACGGCTATGAGGAAGAAGACGCGTTCGTGCGAGCCCGCGTGCTGTACTTCATGCAGATCGGCTATTACTCGCTTGAGCTCAACGAGCCGATGAGCAGCCGCCTGCCTCACGTCGCCGGCTATCTGCGCAGCTTCACCGGCCAGGAGCCTCCGGCGGAGGATGTCGAAGACTTCTCGCGCTATGTCGAGAAGACGCTTTCGCGCAACCGATAGTAAGGCCCGCTCGGCCGCCGCGGCCTGACGATTTCGCTTAGCGCATCCCAATAGCAAGCACGTTTGCTGCCGACAGCAGCAGAGGAGCCCCTCTGCTGCATCGGCGCAGAGCGGAGTCATGGGCCGCTCATTCCATCGCCTTTCCAAGCTCTAGACACATATGTACAATACCGATAGGGTTCGCCCCACTGAATGGGTGGAGTGCGACAGGATGAAATCCCAATACAGGGCGATCGTCATCGGCGGCGGCGTAGTTGGAGCCTCGGTGCTCTATCACCTGGCGAAGTTCGGCTGGAACGACGTCGCGCTGATCGAACGCGAGGTACTGACAGCGGGATCGAGCTGGCATGCGGCCGGCGGGTTCCATGCGCTGAACGCCGATCCCAACATCGCCGCCCTGCAGGCCTACACGATCGACCTGCTCTCCGAAGTCGAGAAGGAATCGGGCCAGAGCATCGGCATGCACATGACCGGCGGCATCTCGGTCGCCTCGGCGCCGGAGCGCTGGGAATGGCTCAAGGCCTCCTACCGCATCTTCCAGACCATGGGCATCGACGATGTCCACCTGGTCGGTGTCGATGAGATCAAGCAGCGCTGCCCGATCCTCAACACCGACGGCATGCTGGGAGGCCTCTATGCCGCGCGCGAGGGCCATATCGATCCCTCGGGCGTCGTGCACGCCTATGCCAAGGCAGCCAGGCTGCGCGGCGCCGACATCATCGAGCACAACCGGGTGCTGAAGCTCAACCGCCGCGCCGATGGCGGTTGGGACGTGGTCACCGAGAAGGGCACGGTGATTGCCGAGCACGTCGTCAATGCCGGCGGACTGTGGGCCAAGCAGGTTGGCAGGATGGCCGGCATCGACCTGCCGGTATCGCCGATGGAGCACCATTATCTGGTCACCGAGGCATTGCCCGAAATCCAGGTACTGGACAAGGAATTGCCGCTGATCGTCGATCTCGAAGGCTTCACCTACATGCGCCAGGAGCAGAAAGGCCTTCTGCTGGGTATCTATGAGGTCAACCACAAGCACTGGAACATGGACGGGGCGCCCTGGGACTACGGCATCGAATTGATCCAGGAAGACACCGACCGCATCGCCGACGAACTGGCGCTCGGCTTCAGCCGTTACCCCTGCCTGGAGACAGCTGGCATCAAACGCTGGGTGAACGGGGCCTTCACCTTCTCGCCGGATGGCAATCCGCTGGTCGGCCCGGTGCGCGGCGTGCCCAATTACTGGGT
>NZ_RZOM01000980.1:0-2350 GCF_003999175.1 Mesorhizobium sp. M7A.F.Ca.ET.027.03.2.1
CGTCAGCACCAGAGGATCAGCCGGTTCCCAGCCATGGATGCCGGATGGCAGGCACATGAGCGAACCGCGATGCGACATGTCGGCAAAGCGGAACCCGCCATTGCCATAGGCTTCGATCGGCGCGCGGCCCGGAAAATGCGCCTCGCGGATGACGATGCCTTTGCCGGTCACCGTTATACCCCTTCGGGGCGACGCGTCAGGTCGCGACCGCCTTGCCGCCATTGACCGGCTTCTCCTCGTCGGCCGAAGCCTGCGGCCTCAGCTTGAACAAGATCAGCAGCGGTGCGGCGATGAAGATGGACGAATAGGTGCCGAAGACGACGCCGAACAGCATGGCCATCGTAAACGAGCGGATCACCTCGCCGCCGAACAGCACCAGCGCCAGCAGCGCCAGGATCGTCGTCACCGAAGTCAGCGTCGTTCTCGACAGCGTCTCGTTGATGGCGTTGTTCAACAGCTGCGGCAGCGGCATGCGCTTGTATTTTCGCAAATCCTCTCGAACACGGTCATAGACCACGATCGTATCGTTCAGCGAATAGCCGATGATCGTCAGGATCGCCGCCAGCGATGACTGGTTGAACTCCAGTCCGGTGATGACGAAGAAGCCGAGCGTCATGACCACATCGTGCACCGTCGCCACGATGGCGCCGACCGCGAACTGCCATTCGAAGCGGAACCAGACATAGACCAGGATGCCAAGCAGCGCGATCAGCATGGCGATCGTGCCTTGCTTGGCAAGCTCGCCAGAAACGGTCGGTCCGACCACTTCGACGCGGCGGAAATCGTAATTGTCCTGCAGCTCGCCGCGTACCTTGTCGATGACGGTCTGCTCGGCATTCTCGCCACCATCCTGCGTCCCGACGCGGATCAGCACGTCGTTCGGCGTACCGAACTGCTGCACCTGAACTTCGCCGATGTTGAGCTCGGTCAGCCGCGCACGGAGGTCGGCGAGGTCGGCATTGCCGCTCTTGGCCTGCACCTCGATCAGCGAACCGCCTTTGAAGTCGATGCCGTAATTGATGCCGACGGTCATGAACAGCACCACCGACAGGATCGACAGTGCGCTGGAGAGCGTGAAGGTCCAGCGACGGATGCCCATGAAGGGGATCTTGGTGCCGGGCGGAACGAAGGTCACCGGTGCCTTCGGCAATTCCTTCGGGCGAGCCCGGCGCAGCCAGATCGAGACCAGCAGGCGGGTGAAGGTGAAGGCGGTGAAGACCGTGGTCAGGATGCCGATGGCGTAGGTGATGGCAAAGCCCTTCACCGGCCCGGTACCGAGATAGAACAGCACCACAGTGGCGATCAGCGAAGTGATGTTGGAATCGACGATGGTCGCTAGCGCCTTGGTGAAACCGGTATCGATCGCCTGGATCACGGAGCGGCCGGCGCGTCGCTCCTCGCGAATACGTTCATAGATCAGCACGTTGGAATCGACCGCCATGCCGATGGTCAGCACGATACCGGCGATACCAGGCAAGGTCAGCGTAGCGCCAAGCAACGAGAGCACGCCGACGATCATCGCCACGTGCACCGCCAGCGCGATGTTGGCGAGGAAGCCGAGGAAGCCGTAGGCGACGAACATGAAGGCAACGACGAGGATAGAACCGATGATGCCGGCGACCTTGCCGGCATGGATCGAATCCTGGCCAAGGCCCGGACCCACCGTGCGTTCTTCGATGACCGTCAGCGTTGCGGGCAACGCACCGGCGCGCAGCAGCACCGCAAGGTCATTGGCGCTCTGTGCAGTGAAATTGCCGGAAATCTGGCCGGTGCCGCCGAGGATCGGCTCGCGGATCTGCGGCGCCGATATCACCTGATTGTCGAGGATAATGGCGAACAGCTTGCCGACATTCTGCGCCGTGGCCTGACCGAAGCGCGCCGCCCCTTTCGAATCGAAGCGGAACGACACCACCGGCTCGTTGTTCTGCGAATTGTATGTCGCCTGTGCGTCAACGAGGTTTTCGCCCGAGACGATGACGCGATTTTCGATCAGATACGGAACCGGCGGATCGTCCTGCGAATACAGCACCGACGAGCCGGCGGGCGGACGGCCATTGAGCGCGTCCTGCACCGGCATCGACTGGTCGACCATCTGGAAGGTCAGCTTGGCGGTCTGGCCGAGGATTTCTTTCAGTCTCTGCGGGTCCTGAAGACCCGGCACCTGGACAAGGATACGGTCGTCGCCCTGCCGCTGCACGATCGGTTCGGTGGTGCCGAGTTCGTTGACGCGGCGTTCGACCACCTCGATCGACTGCGTCAGCGCGGTCGACGTGCGGTATTTGATGCCGGCGTCGGTGACGTTGAACTTGAGCAGGCCGGGCTCGGAATCGTCGAGCGTCATTTCCTGGAT
>NZ_RZOM01000981.1:0-2349 GCF_003999175.1 Mesorhizobium sp. M7A.F.Ca.ET.027.03.2.1
GTTAGAGCATGATCGCGAAAAGCGCGAGCCGGTTTCCGCAAAAGATTATGCTCTAACAAAAGGTTGCGACCGGTTTTGTATCAGGCGGAATCGGGCAGCTTCACGCCCCCAGACATCAAAAACGCGAAAACAAAAGACAGTCATGACCGACAGCAGCATTGAATCCCTGAACCAGAAACTCGACCGGCTGATCGAGGCGGTGAGCCGCCTTGCCCCGCCGCCGGTGCCCCAAACCGACCTCGGCGAGGCCGATTGTTTCGTCTGGCAGGCCGATCCGGGCTATCTGGAGCCGGTGCGCAATGTCAATCGCGTCGACATCGGCCTGATCCGTGGCGTCGACCGCGTCCGCGACATCCTTGTCGACAACACCGAACGCTTCGCCGCCGGCTACCCAGCCAACAATGTGTTGCTGTGGGGCGCGCGCGGCATGGGCAAATCGTCTCTGGTCAAGGCCGTGCATGCCGAAATCAACGCCAAGACCAAGTCCGACCTGCCGCTGAAGCTGATCGAAATCCACCGCGAGGACATCGACACGCTGCCGAAGCTGATGGGATTGCTCAAGGCGGCCCCCTTCCGCTTCATCCTGTTTTGCGACGACCTCTCCTTCGACCATGACGACACTTCCTACAAATCGCTCAAGGCAGCGCTCGAAGGCGGCGTCGAGGGTCGGCCAGTCAATGTCATCTTCTACGCCACCTCGAACCGCCGCCATCTGTTGCCCCGCGACATGATCGACAATGAGCGCTCGACCGCCATCAACCCGTCCGAGGCGGTGGAGGAGAAAGTGTCGCTGTCCGACCGCTTCGGGCTGTGGCTCGGCTTCCACAAATGTTCGCAGGATGAATATCTCGACATGATCGACGGCTATATCAGGCACCATGGCCTTGTCATGGATCCCGAGCAACTGCGCGCCGAAGCACTGGAATGGGCGACCACCCGCGGCAGCCGCTCGGGCCGCGTCGCCTGGCAGTTCACCCAGGACCTGGCTGGACGGCTCGGCAAGCCACTGAGGGACTGACACGTTGGGTGGCGTCGCCAACGCCATCCAATGACAAGATCATTTGGGCTGCGCCCGGCGCAAATCACGCGGCGTTTGGCCGATCTCGCGGCGCATCCAGTGCGCCAGATGTGACTGGTGCGCAAAGCCCGTCAATTCCGCCACCTCGCTTGTGCTGAGATCGCCTCGCTGCAGCAGGGCGCGTGCGCGTTCGACGCGACGTCGCACCACGTAGCGGTGCAGGGTGATGCCCGTCGCCGCCTTGAACCAAGCCCGCAAGTGCGAGCTGCTCGCCCCGGCAACTCGGCTCAATCGCTGGATTGAAAGGGGCTCGTGCAAGCCAGCTTCGATATGCTCCAACACGCGCTTGAGCTGGGCATCTGACAACCGGTTTGTTCGCTCGACATCGGAATTCTCAAGACCGAGCAGCCTCACCGCCAGAGCGGCGCCAATGCTGTCGGCAAACAAAGATCCACTCGGTGAGTTTGCGCCGAGATCGCTCTCGAGTGCACGGGCGAGATGTTGGATGCGCTGATCACGAAGCAGATGACGTGTGTCGAGCGGCAACGCGCGCGCCTTGCCACCTAGCTCAGCCGCCACCCTTTCCATCAGGGCTGGTTGTAACGCGATCTCGATCGTGTCGAACGGGGTTTCGGTCTCGAAGCCGCCCTCTTGGCCAGCGGGCACCAGGTCAATATCGCCGGCGCGCCTCACGAAATATCGACCAACCTCATTGCAGTAGGAACGCGTCGCCGCGCTTGCATGCACCATGATGCGATGATGGGCCGCCCTGGAGAGACGATGGACGCCCGCTTCGATATGCCAGAAGGCCATTGTGACGTCGGGCGGAAATCGGGCCGGAACAGACTGCGAATGCATGCTCTCTCGCTTCCTGGCAAAACCTGTCCAAGAATTGGCAATTCCCGCGCGATTTTCAATGCCATGGACATGTACCTACGCCTCTCCATCGAGCTTGGACGAGAGGTTAGCCATGAGTTTTTATGTAGTTGTCGGAGCAGGCCCGGTCGGGCACGAGACCGCGCGCCTTCTGGGCGAAGAAGGACATGATGTCGTTCTCACGAGCCGGAGTGTCGGCTCAAACGCGTTGCGGAACGTCCGGGCGGTGCAGGCCGATGCCACCGATGCCGTTGAACTGGCGCGTATCTGCCGAAACGCCGACGCCATTTTCATGTGTGCCATGGCCGCCTATCACCGGTGGCCGACCGACTTCTTCCCAATCATCGACGGCACCGTGCGTGCCGCGGAAGCGGTCGGCGCGAAGCTTGTGGTTCTCGGAAACCTCTATGGCTATGGGAAACATGCCGATACCCCGCTTCACTCCGACCTGTCTC
>NZ_RZOM01000982.1:0-2346 GCF_003999175.1 Mesorhizobium sp. M7A.F.Ca.ET.027.03.2.1
GTCTGACGGCCGCGCACGACCAACTGGTTTTCCTCCGTGGTGACATCGAGATCGCTTTCGGCGAAACCGGCGACCGCCAATGTGATGCGCAACCTTTCGGTCTTGCCGTCGGCGCCGCTGAGGCGTTCGATGTTGTAGGGAGGGTAGCTGTCGCCGGATTTCGCCAAGCGTTCCAGGGTCTTTTCCATGGCGTCGAAACCAAGGAGAAGCGGGCTGGAAAAGGGCGTCATTCGGCTCATGTTACACTGTCCTCTCAAGAGCGACATAAAGTGGAAAAACCCAGATGGCATTTTTCCCGATGGTCTTGATATGGTCCGCCCCGCGACCAAGTTCAAGCCGTCAACAGACCCGCCCAAAAAGACCAGGCGTGGACTCACAGGAATGATCGACATGGCGCTTGAAACGGCGAGCAGATGCAAGGAGAAGCGCGCAGGTCGGGAATTGTCTTTCCCGGTCGAGCGGTTCGACATGGCAGCTTGCGACCGCTTCGGCGTCATTTGGATGTTTCGATCGGATCGGTTCAAGCCCACGACCTCGCCAAACAAGGAATTGAAATGCCCCAATCACGCAAGATCATCATCGACACGGATCCCGGTCAGGATGATGCCGTCGCCATATTGCTGGCGCTCGGCAGCTCCGAACTGGAGATCGTCGGCATATCAGCCGTTGCCGGAAACGTGCCGCTGAAGCTTACCGAAAAGAATGCCCGCAAGATCTGCGAGTTGGCTGGCCGTCCGGACATCAAGGTCTATGCCGGCGCCATCCGGCCCCTGATGCGCGAACTGGTCACCGCGGAGGAAGTGCATGGCAAGACCGGTCTCAACGGACCGCAATTGCCCGAACCGACGATGAAGCTGCAGGACCAGTACGCGGTCGATTTCATCGTCGAGACGCTGATGGGGGAAGAAAGCGGCACGATCACGCTTTGTGCGCTCGGCCCGCTCACCAACATTGCGCTGGCGCTGATCCGCGAGCCGCGTATCGCACCACGCATCAAGGAAATCGTGCTGATGGGCGGCGGCTTCTTCGAAGGCGGCAATGTCACCCCGACCGCCGAATTCAACATCTACGTCGATCCGCAGGCCGCCGATGTCGTGCTCAAATCCGGCATTCCGATCGTGATGATGCCCCTCGATGTCACCCATAAGGCGCTGACCACCGCCAAGCGCACGCAAACCTTCCGCGCGCTCGGCACCAAGGTCGGCACCGCCACCGCCGAGATGCTGGAATTCTTCGAGCGCTTCGACGAGGAGAAATACGGCACCGACGGCGGCCCGCTGCACGACCCCTGCGTCATCGCCTATCTGTTGAAGCCGGACCTGTTCAAGGGCCGCAACTGCAACGTCAGCGTGGAAACCGCCTCGGAACTGACCATGGGCATGACCGTGATCGACTGGTGGGGCGTCACCAAGCGGCCAAAGAACGCCATGGTGATGCGCGACATCGACCATGACGGTTTTTTCGCGTTGCTGGTGGATAGGTTGGGGCGGCTTAACTGATCGTCAGAACAGAACTGAACTTGTGAGCACGCGTCTTCACCGATTGAGAAACCGATAGGTGTCTCCGCCGCGCTTATGATGTTGCCGCTCGATGGGGATGACCGAACCGACGAGGTGCGGCATCCCCACTTCATCGTCGATGGATGTCACCGCGTTGCTGCCATCAAGGCGGACGTCGTATGTGTAATACAGCCCACGCCCGGCGGCCATCTTCGGATTGATGGGCATTAACCTGACATACTCGACGGTGCCCATCACACGCTGAGTTGCCACAACCGGATTGTCCTGGTTCATCGCAATTGGGATCAGCGCCGCCAGAGGCAGTGTGCAGAAGAAAGTGACACCAATAACCGCATCGCAGTATTCTGCCTGAAACAGAAGCAGGCGGTTTTTGAGAGAAAATGCTGTCGCCATGGTTCAATTCACGAATCGGTAGAAGACGAAGCCATTGTCGCGCGTGACGCGTTCAATGCTTGTGCGCGAGCCGATCAGATGCGGGCGATCGTCATCGATAAGGACAGACGAACCGTTCTCGATAGAAACCAGATATATGCCGCGGCCATGGTCCAACTGGACACTTTCGACGTTTGCGTCGAATGTGTCGACCGATCGGATCGGGCTGGCGTCGTTGGCCCATTTATTTGCCGCCGACATGATCATAATCGCAAACGCACCGATAAAGAGTATCACGCCAGGCGCGTTCCTCTTCAAACCATTCCAAGTCCAAAAGACAGACATGAGTCCCTCAACACATATTCATGTGGTGGTGAGAGAGCACACTTTCAATCTGTTGCCATTCCAAGGCGCTGCAACTCTTTTCGTCCCGGCTCTCGGCGAGCTGTTACTT
>NZ_RZOM01000983.1:0-2346 GCF_003999175.1 Mesorhizobium sp. M7A.F.Ca.ET.027.03.2.1
CAGATGCGCGTCGAGATCAAGGCGCTGCACCAGCGGCTGAAATCGACGATCGTCTACGTCACCCACGACCAGATCGAGGCCATGACGATGGCCGACCGCATCGTCGTGATGGACCGCGGCAGAATCCAGCAGGTCGGGGCGCCGCTGGAACTCTATGACAGGCCTGCCAACAAGTTCGTCGCCTCCTTCCTCGGCTCGCCGTCGATGAGCTTTGTGTCCGGTTCGCTCAAGACGGCGCTTGAGAAAACCTGGTTCGAATCGGCCGGTGGCGGGCGGCTTGCGCTTGCCGGCAAACAGGTGCCGGCGGACAGCGCGGTGGAGGCTGGCATCCGGCCCGAGCATTTTGTCATCGGCGAGGCTGTCGACGCGATGGCGATCAGGGTGGATGTCGTCGAGCCCACCGGCTCCGAAACACATGTCTATGGCGCTATCGGTGCTGATACGGTACGCGCCGTGTTCCGCGACAGGGTGCCGGTCAGGCCGGGAGACCTGCTGCCGGTCTCGGTCGACCCCGGCAACATCCATCTGTTCGACAAGGCAACGGGCCTGCCTCTATGAGAATAGCAGCATGAAGACGCCGGCCGACATCATCACGCGGCTGCAGCTGATGTCGCAGGACGGAACGAAGTCGGATCGCAAGCTGGCCGGCTTCGTGCTGGCAGACCTCGATTTCGTTTCCAAAGCGGCGATTTCGGAAATTGCCTTGCGCGTCGGTGTCAGCGAGCCGACGGTGACGCGGTTCTGCCGCAACCTCGGCTGCGAGGGCCTGCGCGACTTCAAATTCTATCTGGCGCAAGCCATCGCCATCGGCGGCCAGTATCTGTCGCCGGAGCCGTTGAGCCGCGATGCCCGCGAACAGCGCATCGCTTCCGCCATCACCGAAGCGGCGATATCGGCCATCCAGCGCGCCAGCGAAAACCTCGACATGACGACGCTGGTCGCCGTCGCCGCACGCATCGCTGTTTCCGGTAATGTGCTGTGCATCGGCTCCGGTGGCATTTCGTCCATGATGGCGACCGAAATGCAGAACCGGCTGTTCAGGCTTGGCGTGTCGGTGCTGGCGCAGATCGACGGACAGTTGCAACGCATGTACGCCGCCGTTGCCACCCCCGACACCACGCTGATCGCCTTCTCCGTCTCCGGCTATGCCAGATCGGTCATCGATGCGGTGCAGGTCGCCCAGCAATATGGCGCCACCACGATCGCCATCACCCCGCCGGACTCCGCACTCGCCAAGGTCGCCGACACGGTCATCCATTTCCAGTCGCTCGAGGATGGCAATATCTACAAGCCGACATCGTCTCGCTATGCGCTGCTGTCGATCGTCGACATGATCGTCACCTCGGTCGCCGAGACGCGCGGACCAAGGGTTTTGGAGAATCTGCGCCGCATCAAGCAGAGCGTGAACACGTTGAAAGTCGACGATCCGCGTTTGCCATTGGGCGATTGAGCCCCTGCGGCCAAGGACATCAGGACTGGCGGCCGAGCGCCTCGATGCTTTTCGCCAATTTCGCCGGATCGCCTTCAATGCGCACGGTCTTCAGCCGCGCGGTGCCGCCGGCGACAACCGAGACAGCGGACCCGGGCACGCCAGAGCCTTGGCCAGCAGCTTTTCGAGCGCATGATTGGCGGCGCCGTTTTCCGGCACGGCGCGGACGCGCGCTTTCAGATGGCTTCGCCCGTCCGCCGTGGCCTCGAAGCCTTCGAGCCTGTCCAGCGCAGCCTTTGGCGTCAGCCGGACAAACAGCTCGGCGCCGTTTTCGCGCAGGCGAAACGGCGTGCTCATAAGGTCATCCTGCTCACAGGATCAGAGGCGCCACCGTGGTGAGCAGAAACTGCCGCAGGAAGAACAGGATCAGAAGCAGGATGATCGGCGAGATGTCGATGCCGCCAAGGTCCGGCATGAAGCGGCGGATAGGCCGCAACGCCGGCTCGGTCAGCCGGTAGAGCATGTTGCCGATGGAACCGACGAACTGGTTCTTCGAATTGACGACGTTGAAGGCGTAGAGCCAGGAAAAGATCGCCGAGGCGATGATGATCCACCAGTAGAGGTCAAGCGCCATGACGATTGTTTGAATGAGGGCGAGCATGCCGGTCTCCAATTGTTGCCGACATGTAGCCATTGCACGCGAAACCGGCAAGGGCCGCCTTTCTGTGGAGCGCCAATACCGGCCCGGTCGGACTGTAGGGCATGTCGCCGACACCCCAACGAAGGCGCGAATACACAAAACCGGCAAGGGCCGCTTTCCGCCGGCGCCAGATCGACGCTTGACGGCACTGGATTTCGGCAAACCTCCGCCTTGACAGGAAACCGCGGCGCCCGATAAATGCGCCCATCCGCTGGAC
>NZ_RZOM01000984.1:0-2345 GCF_003999175.1 Mesorhizobium sp. M7A.F.Ca.ET.027.03.2.1
GAATTTGAGATCCCGATATTTCGCAGCGGCAAAAACTATGTCCTCACGATTGCTGCGGGGCGCCCAGGTCGAGATATTCTGATCATCGACACAAATCATCAGGTCCGCGTTTCGAGGGTGCCATTCGCACTCACCCGGCTTGTTGCGATGGAACAAAGGAACGTAGTTTTTCCCGTCGAGGAAGCACATGCCGTTGCAGCCGTTCATGAGGACGAGGAGGCTCTGATCGGCATTCCACGCTTGCGCGCTCGAGTATCGATGACTGCAATATATTTTGCCGCAGATAATTCCGCCGCCAAGAGCTCCGGGCTTGGTGATCCGAGTGAAGCTGATCCCTGTCGCCGGATCAGTTGCAGGTTTCAGGTAAGCGGGCAGATCCATTGCCGGCTCCGTGCCTGCCGCACCGCTCGGCCGGTTTCCGGCTGTGTGCATCGCCAGCAGAGCGGCCATCAGCAGCACAGCCGGTATGAGCCGCGGAAAGGTCATGTCATATAGCTCATTTCGCGACGGACGCGGCCCTCGCTGAGGCGCGAACGCCACCACTCGATGGTTCTTTCCAGACCGTCACGCAGGCTTGTATGCGCCCGCCATCCGACTTTACTTTCAAGGTTCGAGGAATCGGCGAGCAACGCGCGAACCTCGGAGTTCTGCGGCCGCATCCGGCTTTCGTCGCGACGGACCGGTTTCCTGGTGCCACTCAACTCGAGCACCAACTCCAAAACGTCCGAGACACTGATGGCGCGCTGGCTGCCGGCATTGTAGGCATGGCCAAATTCAAGCTCGGCGGCCCCTGCCGCCACAAATGCCGCCGCAGTGTCTTCCACAAAGGTAAGGTCGCGGATAGGGCTGGTGTCGCCGACCATGATCGCCGGACAGTTCTCGTCCAGAGCCTGCCTTATGATGGTCGGCACGATGGCCCGCTCGCTCTGGCGCGGCCCGTATGTATTGAACGGCCGCAGGATTACCACCGGCACATCGAAGGACCTGGCATAAGACGCCGCCATCATGTCCGCGCCGATCTTGGATGCGGAGTAGGGGGACTGTCCCTGCAACGGGTGGGATTCGTGGATCGGCATGGTCAGAGCGGTGCCATAAACCTCGCTCGTGGACGTATGCACAATGCGCTCGGTTTCCCAGTGGCGTGCCGCTTCAAGGACATTCACGGTACCCAGCACATTGGTTTCCACATAGGATTGGGCAGCCGCATAGGAATAGGGAATCGCAATCAGCGCAGCCAGATGAAACACCACCGCCTGGCCGCGCACGATCCGGTTGATGAACGCGCTGTCACGAACGTCGCCACGAATGCATTGCAACTGGCTTCGAACGTGGTCGGGCAAATCATCCAGCCAGCCATGGCTGTCGAACGAGTTGTAGAGGGCCAGTGCCGTGACATCGGCCCCTTCGCGCACCAGCGCTTCCGTGAGGTGGGATCCGATAAATCCATCCGCACCGGTGACCAGGACTTTCCTGCCGCGATAGCTCACGACCGTGCACTCCTTCGATCGTGTGAGCCGTCAAACTGGCGAACGAACAACAATCCATTCATGCCAACTCTCCTCACTTGCCAACTCTACCCACTTGCCGCGGGAGGCAGGGACACGCCGAAAACCGCCCTAAAGCCCCGCATTATCCAGACGAGGTCCGATGCAATCGTGCGCCGCGGATAGTAGGCGAGGTCGATCGTTGCCTTGGCCGGGAACAGGACCTCTCGATAAAACAGGAGCGGATCAAGGGAGGGCGGGTAAAAACAGGCTTCGTGACGGAAGAGAACCTGGGTCGGGCCGAGCAGGCCAGGCTTCCACTGTAGGACAGCTTCATTGCCGCCGCGGAAACAATCGGCGAAGGCAAGGCTTTCCGGCCGCGGCCCGACAATTGCCATGTCCCCCGTGAAAACGTTCCACAGTTGGGGCAGCTCATCAAGTTTCGTTGCCGCGAGAAAACGGCCTACCTGCGTCATGCGGCTGTCATCGTTCATGGTCAGCGCAAGGCCGAAAGGATCGGCTGTCGTCTTGAATTTGCGGAACTTGTACATGCGAAACGGCTTTGCGCCGGCGCCCAGGCGCGTCTGTGCGAAAAACACCGGCCAACCACCTTCGACAAAGAGTGCAACGGCAATCAGGAGCATCAGTGGAGCGAGTACCATTCCCGCTGCTGCAGCGAGGATGATATCCATCGCGCGTCTGGCAATTCCGTGGCTGGTGCCAGCTACGGCGGGCCGATGCATCGTCACGTCGAGTGCGTTCATGCCGCGGCTCCCGCACGCCCGCTGCTTTCAATCGCGGTGGCTAGTGCAACAACCACCGACTCGATCGCACTTGCCGTAATTTGCGGGTGTAGTGGAA
>NZ_RZOM01000985.1:0-2340 GCF_003999175.1 Mesorhizobium sp. M7A.F.Ca.ET.027.03.2.1
GAGAAGGACCCGAAAAAGAACCCGCCACTCAGGATGGCGCAGGTTGGCTACAAGGAATTGATGCGCGTCATGACCGCCGCCGGCTATACGGTCGAGACGCAAGGCTTTCCAAATGTCTAGTTTCCCAATGGCTGGTGCGACGGGTTCCCGGCGAGACCGATTGCTGTAGATTGGCCCGATGAAAGATTCCGAACACCCCTTCTTCCGGCCTTTGTGGCGGCGTGCCGCCATCGTCGCGGTCTGCGTCATCTGGTCGATCATCGAGTTCGCCACCGGCACGCCGTTCTGGGGCATGATCGCGCTCGGCTTCGCCGGCTACGCCGTCTGGCAGTTTTTTTATCTCTACAAGCCTGCTGACGAGGCGAAGCCTTCGGTCGAGCCCGAGCCGAAGGAGTAACTGATCGCATGCGTTGGCGACTAGCTTGCAGTGCTTCTCGTTTCGTCATCCTGGGGCGGAGCAAGGAGCGAAGCGACGCGGCGCAGACCCTAGGATGACGAAGTTGGAAGGGCGCCAGCCGAAGATTTGCGATGGCCCTTTCAAAACAGGCGGCTTGGCTTCACGGAGTCCTTCAAGCCAACGGAATAGGAGACAAAAATGTCGAAGCTGTTGGTGAAGGCCGACAAAGGCCTTGGCCGCGTCGCCCATGTGACGCCGAAAAGCGCCGGCTGGACCTATGTCGGTTTCGACCTGCATCGGCTGAAGCCGGGCGAGAGCGTCTCCGGCAAGACGGAGGATCGCGAAGTCTGCCTGGTGTTCGTTACCGGCAAGGGCAAGGCTTCAGCCGGCGGCAAGGATCTCGGCCTGCTCGGCGAGCGCATGTCGCCCTTCGAGGGCAAGCCGTGGTCGGTGTATGTGCCTGAGGGTTCGGACTGGTCGGTGACAGCGGACACCGGGCTGGAACTCGCGGTCTGCTCGGCGCCGGGCCTTGGCGGCGGCCTGCCGGTGCGGGTGATCGCACCGGGCGATCTCGGCCAGGAGGTGCGCGGCAAGGGTACCAACACGCGCTACGTCACCAACATATTGCCGGAGGGCGAGCCGGCCGATTCGCTGCTGGTGGTCGAGGTCATCACGCCCGGCGGGCATACGTCGAGCTATCCGCCGCACAAGCACGACCAGGACAATCTACCCGCCGAATCCTACCTCGAGGAAACCTACTATCACCGCCTCAACCCGGCGCAGGGTTTTGCCTTCCAGCGCGTCTATACCGACGCCGACAAGAATGGCCACCGCGCGCTCGACGAAGCGATGGCGATCGAGGATGGCGATGTCGTGCTGGTGCCCAGGGGTTATCACCCCTGCGCCGCCTGCCACGGCTACGACCTCTATTATCTCAACGTCATGGCAGGGCCGAAGCGGACGTGGAAATTCCACAACGCGCCCGAGCACGAGTGGTTGATGAAGGCCTGATCGGTCGCTGCGTGAGCACTCGCTCCCTGGTCCAGCACGAAAAAATCGTCGGCTAATGACCCCGCCGCAGCGTTTTGTTACCTGAAAGCCAGCAAGGCTTCGTCAATTCGTCATGGAAATCACCTATGGCAGCGAAGCTGACAAGGACTTTCCATGCGCTACGCCCTCTATTTCACCCCCCGGCAGGACGAGCCACTGGCGCGGATCGCCGCCGACTGGCTGGGCCGCGACGCGTTCGGCGCCGCGACGAGGCCGGTCGAAGCGGTGGCGGACCTGTCGGCGGCGGAAGTCGCTTTCCACACCGCTTCGGCGCGCCGCTATGGCTTTCACGCAACGCTGAAAGCCCCCTTCCGCCTGGCTGCCAACGAGACGGAAGCCTCGCTGCGCGCCGCACTCGACCATTTTGCCGAGGCGACGCCGGTGGTGACCATCCCGCGTCTCGTGGTCAGCCAGATCGACGGCTTCTTCGCACTGGTGCCGGAAGGGCCAGTGCCTGCGCTCAACCGGTTCGCCGATGACGTGGTGCGTGATTTCGACCGGTTTCGCGCACCGCTGAGCGAAGCGGAAATCGAGCGGCGCAGCCCGGATTCGCTGAAGCCGGCCGAGTTCCGCAATCTCTGCCAATGGGGTTACCCCTATGTCTTCGAAACCTTTCGCTTCCACATGACGCTGTCGGGCCGGGCGGGGTCACAGGAAAGCCCTCGTTTGCGCGCAGCGATCGACAGCCTGTTCGCGGAAGTGCTGCAACAGAAGGTGCTGGTGGATGCGCTGACCTTGTTTGTCGAAACCGAACCGGGTGCACCGTTCATGGTGCTCTCGCATCACGCGCTCGGGCGCCGCCCGGCCAGAAAAACCGCCTGAAGGACTGCCTGAAATGACCGCCGAGACTGTTCTCCACAATGCCCGCATCGTGCTTGCCGACGAGATCGTCG
>NZ_RZOM01000986.1:0-2339 GCF_003999175.1 Mesorhizobium sp. M7A.F.Ca.ET.027.03.2.1
CTTCTTAGCGTCAAATGCCGCCAGCACTTTTGGATCGGCGACATCGGCCCATTCAGGCAGTGCGATCATCAGCGTGCCCACGGCATAGGGTACATCGCCCGGCGGTGTGCGGAGATTTTCGCCGCCGGCAAAGACGATGCCCGCCTGAAGCTGTGCGGCATCGCGGCCCATGATGGCGATGTCGTCGCCGTCGCCACCGGCAAAGACATGCGTCGCGCCAGCCTTCTTCAGCCGGCCGATCATGCCGATCTGGTTGTCGAGCTGTGGCCGGAACGTGTCGACGAATACCGGTTTCAGCGCTGCCTGTTCGGCCGCTGCCCGCAACGTCTCGACGATCTCACGTCCGTAGATGGTGCCGTCGTCGATAATGGCGAACAGCTCGTTCTGCCATAGATGGGTGAGGGCGGACGCGATGGCGTTGCGCTCATCGTCGCCGCGTGGCCCGAGGCGATAGACCGGCCAGCCGGTCTTGGCGCGGCGGTCGGTCAGGCTTTCGGTCCGTACGCCAATGGTGATGACCGGAATGCCGGCGTCCTTCAGGATCGGCATCGCCGCCTCGATCGCCTCGGTGCAGAGAAAGCCGACCACGATATTGACCTTGGCAGCGGCGAATTCCCTGGCCGCGACAGCGCCACCATCGGCGGTGCAGGCGTCATCCACGGTCTTCAGTTCGATGCCGTTCGCGTCGGCCGCCAGGCCGGTCCCGGCCTCGATCTGCTTGCCGAGAATGGCAGATGGTCCCGATATCGGTGCCGCGACGCCGACGAGCAGCGTCTGGGCATTCGCGGCACTGGCCAGAAACAGCCAGAACAGCGCCGCTATTGTTCTTGTCCTGGGTCGCATTCGAGCGATGGGTCCCTCCGTGCCGGCTCTATGCTCCCGGCACTATTGCCGCCAAGACCTAAAGGCTGCCCGGCCTTGGTGCAACACGGGAATTTCGGGATATGGCTCAGGCACTTCGCTTGTGGCGGGCTATATCTGGCCATATATGTCGGTAGGATCCTGACCATGGAAAAAATACGGTGCTGAAGAAGAACGACATTGGGCCGCAGGCCTATCGCGACGCGATGAGCCACTTTGCCGGCCACGTCCATGTGGTCACCACCGACGGGCCGGCCGGCAAGCGCGGCACGACGGTGATCGCCGCCTGTTCGGTGTCGGACACGCCGCCGACCATCCTGGTCTGTCTCAACCGCGAAAATGCCAAAAATGAGCTGTTCGTGAAAAACGGCAGGTTTGCCCTGAACACGCTGGCCTCGCACCAGGAGCCGCTGTCGGTCGGCTTTTCCGGCATCACCGGCCTGCCGGTCGAGGAACGTTTCGCGCTTGGCGAATGGGATGTGATCTCCACCGGCGCGCCGACGCTGAAAGGCGCGCTTGCCGTGTTCGACTGCGAATTGATCGACACCAAGGATCTGGCCACCCATCGTGTGCTTTTTGGCAAGGTGACAGGTCTGCGTATGGGCGATAATTTGCGGCCGCTGATCTACCACGCCCGCGGCTACCACGTTCTGGACAGCGGAGCGGCGGCGTTCACGGAGAAAGAATGACCGAGCTGAAACCGCGCGCCGCGCCACGGACGATCGACGAGACGCTCGATCTCCTGACCGGTGCGGACTATGTGGCGGACCGGTCGCTGGCGACCGTGCTGTTCCTGTCGTTGCGTATGAAGCGGCCGCTGTTCCTCGAGGGCGAGGCCGGCGTCGGCAAGACCGAGATCGCCAAGGTGTTGGCACAGGCGCTCGGTCGCCGGCTGATCCGCCTGCAGTGCTATGAAGGCCTCGACGTTTCGTCCGCCGTCTATGAGTGGAACTACGCCGCGCAGATGATCGAGATCCGCATGGAGGAGGCGGCCGGCAAGGTCGAGCGCTCCGCCATGGAGCGCAACGTCTTTTCCGAAAAATACCTGATCCGCCGCCCGGTGCTCGATGCGCTGACCGGAAAGACGGGCGCTGCCCCGGTTTTCCTGATCGATGAGCTCGACCGCACCGACGAGGCCTTCGAGGCCTTTCTGCTCGAAATCCTGTCCGACTTCCAGGTGACGGTGCCCGAACTCGGCACCATCAAGGCGGAAGAACCGCCGATCGTCATCATCACCACCAATCGCACCCGCGAAATCCACGATGCGCTGAAGCGGCGCTGCCTCTATCACTGGGTCGACTATCCCAACGCCGAGCGCGAACTCGAGATCGTGCGCCGTAAGGTGCCGCAGGCCAACCAGCGGCTTTCGGCCGAAGTGGTCTCCTTCATCCAGAAGCTGCGCCAGATCGAATTGTTCAAGGTGCCTGGCGTCGCCGAAACCATCGACTGGGCCGGCGCGCTGACCGAACTCGACAAGG
>NZ_RZOM01000987.1:0-2336 GCF_003999175.1 Mesorhizobium sp. M7A.F.Ca.ET.027.03.2.1
CCCTTGGACAGGCCGACCAGAATGACCGCCGGAATGGCAGCCGCATAGAACCACGGATCGAGAAGCAGGCCTGACATGGGAGGGACTGGTCCGGAGGGAAAGCGGGTCGACGCTTGAATAGCCCAGAATGCCCGGCGGAGCGACAGCAAATATGAGCGTGGCGGCGGCACACTCGGCCGACGCCGGCCAGTGCCTAGCGCCGAGCCGAGACCAGCAGGAACATCGGCCGCTCGAGCTCTTCCGCCAGTTCCGGCTTGGCTGCGATTTGCGCATCGGTCGGCCGGAATTCCTCGACATGGCCGATGGTGAAGCCGGACCGGATCAGTGCGTTAAGGGTGGTGCCGATCGTGCGGTGATGTTTCACCACGCCCTTGGCCAGCCAGTCGGTGCTGCGCGGTCCTTCCACCAGATATTGGTCGACAGGCCACGTCTTGCGGCCTTCGCTATCGATCACCCAGCCGGGTTTGGTCGGCGCCATGAAGATCGGATGTTCCGTCGAAAAGACGAAACGCCCGCCAGGCGCCAGGGCCCGATGCACGGTCCCGAACAGACGCGACACATCCTCGACATAGTGCAAGGCGAGCGAGCTGTAGACGAGATCGAAGCTGGCTTCCGGCAGGCTGAGCCGATCGAGATCGGCCGTCTCATAGCTTATGCCAGCATCGGGGCCGGCGGCCCTTGCCCGGGCAAGCATCTTCTCCGACAGATCCAGGCCAAGCACCTGCGCCGCCCCATGCTCGCGGGCCCAGCGGCAGAACCAGCCGAAGCCGCAGCCGAGATCGACGACCCTCAAGCCGCCGACATCGGGCAGCATGGCGCGCAGTGCCGGCCACTCGGCGGCACCCTCCAGCCCTTCGACCGAACGGCCGAGCTGGCTGTAGCCTGCGAAGAAATCCTCACGATCGTATATATTCTGCGCCATGGTTCCGGCCTCGTTTGGGCCGGCACACTAACCAACCGGCCACCGGCTTTCCACCCAACTCGATCAGGAGGCCTGCAAGACCTTTGCCCTATCCCGAGAGGCGGTTGCGTCAAGCGGCGGCGGCCGACGCCGGATCGGCTGCGCCTTGATAATGGCGGTGCTTGTCTCCGCCTTGTCGGCGATACGGTCCAAAATCCCGTCGAGATCGCCGATCGAGCGCACGAACAGCCGGGCGACGAAACAGTCATCGCCCGTCACCTTGTCGCATTCGCCGAATTCGGGAATCTCCTCGATCAGCTTCTGGACGATGTGCAGCTTGCCCGGCAAAGGCCGGATGCGCACGATCGCCTGCAGGGTATAACCGAGCGCCAGCGGATCGATCTCGACAGTGAACGCCCGGATGACGCCGCGCTCCTCGAGCCGTCGCAGCCGCTCCGAAACGCTTGGCGACGACAGCCCGACCTGGGCGGCCAGTTCCTTCAGCGAGGTCCGTGCATCCTTGACCAGGATTTCAAGGAGATTTCGGTCGAGATCGTCCAGCATCTTTTTCTTTCCCCGATAGTTTGGAGTTTTCTCCTAATATAATTAGGCCAACCGGCCATACACCCTTTCCAATCAGATGGAAAGCTTCGCGGCAGCATGAGATTATGGCGGCTCAACCGATATGGAGGTTTGTTGTGAACGAAACGGTGCGCGGCACGGTCGAAATGTCAGCCGCAATGGCCATCCTGGGAACGATCGGATGGTTCGTCGTCCTGTCCGGCCAGCCGATCATGGATGTGGTGTTCTGGCGTTGCGCTTTCGGTGCGCTGACGCTGCTCATCATCTGCGCCGGGCTGGGATTGCTGCGCAACAGGCTGTCGCTGCGCATCATCGGCATCGCCGCGCTCGGCGGCGTCGCCATCGTCGTCAACTGGCTGCTGCTGTTCAGCGCATTCTCGCGCGCGTCGATCTCGATCGCCACCGCTGTCTACAACACGCAGCCTTTCATGCTGGTCGGCTTCGGTGCGCTTTTCTTCGCCGAGCGGCTGACCCTGACCAAGCTGACCTGGCTGGCCATCGCCTTCGCCGGCATGGTTCTGATCGTGCAGTCGGCTCCCGATGCCGGCGATATCGGCACGGATTATTTCACCGGCATCGTCATGGCGTTGGGCGCGGCTTTCTTCTGGGCCGTCGCCGCCATCGTCACCAAGAAGCTCAAGGGCACGCCGCCGCACCTCATCGCGCTGATCCAGGTCTGCGTCGGCGTCGTCATGCTGGCGCCTTTCGCCAATCTTGCAGAGCTTCCGGCCGATGCCTGGAGCTGGACCATGCTGGCGACGCTCGGCATCGTCCATACCGGCCTGATGTACATACTGATGTACGGCGCCATCCAGAAGCTGCCGACGCATCTGCAGGGATCGCTGTCCTTCAT
>NZ_RZOM01000988.1:0-2334 GCF_003999175.1 Mesorhizobium sp. M7A.F.Ca.ET.027.03.2.1
GTCATGGGGTATAGGGAAATCTGTGCGCCTGAAAACATCGCCCGCCTCGCTCCGCTGGTATTACCCAGATCAGCTTCTAGGGTCTGTGGGCTTGCCGCCCCCGTCTCAGCCCCGACCGTACGGAGCACCCCTGTGGATGTGCGCCTTAAAGCATCATTCGAGTTCAAGGGAAAGCCGTTTTTTCAGAGCACTGCGCCAAAAGCATTGCGCCAGTCACGGTGCGCCTGTGCGGAATTTTGTCGGGAACCTTCGCCGCTGCGACCGGTTGTCCCCACAGTCGCAACGCGATCACTTTCGTAGAAAACAAGCGACGACTTCACAGAAATGGAGACAAACCATGTTCATGAAAATCCTCGCAGCTTCGGTTCTCACCATTGGTCTGGCCACGTCAGCCATGGCGCAAAGCGCCGGCAGCAACAACGCAAATGGAAGCGGCAGCGGCAAATCGGTGACGGTTGAGCCGAACACGCCGGCTTCACCGAATACGGTCGAGCCGGACACTGTCGACCCGGGCACGACCAACAGCACGACTGGCACGGTAGGAGATATGAATTCAAACGCGGATCAGAATTGCCCGGCAAGTCCGCAGGGGGCGCAGGCAGATGCCAACGGCACCTCCCCGGGCACCACCTCGCCGACAGTCAACGACAACAATTGCGGCAAGTAATCTGCACGCGATCGAACCAAAGCCGCGGAGCACAACCTCCGCGGCTTTGTTCTACCACGACGCGGGGATCGGGGTTTGGTACAACCTTGAACTCTACGAAACCGCCGTCTCGCGAACCGGCAGCTTCCAGCCTGGCCTGACGAAGTGGCAGGTGTATCCGTTGGGATATTTCTCCAGATAGTCCTGATGCTCGGGCTCGGCTTCCCAGAACGGACCAACGGGTGCGACTTCGGTGATGACCTTGCCCGGCCACAGGCCCGAGGCATCGACATCGGCGATGGTGTCCTCGGCGACGCGCTTCTGTTCGTCGCTGGTATAATAGATCGCCGAGCGATAACTCGTCCCGACATCGTTGCCCTGGCGGTTGCGGGTCGTCGGATCGTGGATCTGGAAAAAGCGTTCCAGCAGCGTGCGATAGCTTATGATGGCCGGATCGAAATTGATCTCGATGGCTTCGGCGTGGGTGCCGTGGTTGCGGTAGGTGGCGTTGGGCACGTCGCCGCCGCTGTAGCCGACACGGGTGGAGATGACGCCGGGATAGCGCCGTATCAAATCCTGCATGCCCCAGAAACAGCCGCCGGCAAGGACTGCACGTTCGGTCGAAGTCGCCATGTCACGTCTCCTCAAAAGCAATTCCAGGAAAAGTGTGTGGCGGTTTTCCGTCTGGAATTGCGTGAAAGCAAGTGGTCTCGCCATAAATGGGCATTGTCACCTGCTTCGTCCAGCGGACGCGGTGGATCTACCTCAATTGCTCGGTTGGGCGAGGCTGTCGATCAAACCCAGTAGCTTCATGCCAGGCGGAATGGCGGCAAAGCTGATCGCCACCGGTGGTGCCCTGAGCGACCAGTCGAAAAGAACGGTCTTGACCGGGATGTTTCCCAGCCACGCCAGCAGCCGAGGTGGCACGCCGCTCCCGGGCCAGACCAGAAGCATGCCGTGATCGCGCAGCCGCTGGCTGGTGATCCAGGGGGCGAGCCGCATGTCGAGGTCTGTGAAGATCGACGGCTTGTCATAGGCGTTGAGGCCCGCCAGCAACGCGATGCGGGTATCGCCGCCGACGATGTCGAGCCGACCGGGCACCGCCGCGTGCCAGACCGCCTCGGCTTCGTCCGAAATCTGCCGCGCTGGCCAGCAGACGGCATCCATGCGCCCGCGCAAATTGCAACTCGTCCAGCGGATGCCCGCATAGGCACCGGACATGCCGAGGATGCAGGCGAACGCGCAGATCGCCAGCCGTCGCAGTTCGACGGCGCCAAGCCGATGACCCAGCAAGGCGATCGCCACAACGCCGACCAGATTGTACATCGGCGCGCCCCACGCCTCGCCGGCGCCGGTAAACAGCGAGGCCACCATGACAAGCACCGCCGGACCAAGCCCCATCCACACGAGATAGGCCAGCGCGCCGCGCTCAATGGGCTGTTCCGGCGCGGGCGAACGCCGCAACAGCCCCGATATCGACAGCACCAGCAATAAGCCGCAGAGCCCCGCCATTTGGACACCGATATAGTAAAGGCGGGCGCGGTGGACCAACACCCATTCATCGCGGCCGGCGACATAGGTCAGCGGCAGGAAATCGATGCGGTAGAGCTGGATGGCCAGTGGCGCGGCGACGGCGAGGAAAACCGCGAGCCCAAGCCAGGGCCAGGGCGTGGCGAGCCGATTGCGTG
>NZ_RZOM01000989.1:0-2332 GCF_003999175.1 Mesorhizobium sp. M7A.F.Ca.ET.027.03.2.1
GTCCCGAGACTGTGTGGGCCGTCGACGGCAATGCGACGCTGACGCCGACGACCCCGGTCACGCTGACCTATTCGAACGACAAGGGCCTTACCTTCAAGCGCACCTTTTCCGTCGACACCAACTACATGTTCACGGTGTCCGACACAGTGCAGAATGCGGGCACGGCCGCCGTATCGCTGTCCAATTACGGCCGCGTCACCCGCTTCGACAAGCCGCTCGTTGCCAGCACCTATGTGCTGCATGAGGGCCTGATCGGTTTCACCGGCACCGAAGGCCTGCAGGAGCACAAATACGCGTCCATCGAGAAGGACAAGCAGTTCACGCCGGGCAAGTCGACCGACGGATGGCTCGGCATCACCGACAAATACTGGGCGGTGACGCTGGTGCCGACCGAGAAGCAGCCGTTCCAGCCGCGCTACGCCTATTTCGAGGACGGCCGCCATCGCTATCAGTCCGATTTCCTCACCGATCCGATCACCGTCGATGCCGGTCAGTCGGCGACGGTGGAGAGCGAAATCTTCGCCGGCGCCAAGGAAGTCGGCAAGATCAACGCCTATGCGGAAGATCGTCATATCAAGCGGTTCGATCTGCTGATCGACTGGGGCTGGTTCCACTTCATCACCAAGCCGATGTTCTGGCTGATCGACACGCTCTACAAATTCTTCGGCAATTTCGGCCTGGCCATCCTCGCCACCACCGTCATCGTCAAGGCCATCTTCTATCCGCTCGCCAACAAGTCCTACGCGTCGATGGCGAACATGAAGAAGGTGCAGCCGAAAATGCTCGAGATCCGCGAGAAATACGCGGACGACAAGATGAAGCAGCAGCAGGCGATGATGGAGCTGTACAAGACCGAGAAGATCAACCCGCTTGCCGGCTGCTGGCCGGTGGCGCTGCAGATCCCGGTCTTCTTCTCGCTCTACAAGGTGCTCTACATCACCATCGAGATGCGGCACGCGCCGTTCTTCGGCTGGATCCAGGATCTGGCCGCGCCCGATCCGACGTCGCTGTTCAACCTGTTCGGCCTGATCCCGGTCACCCTGCCGCACATGCTGATGATCGGCGTCTGGCCGCTGATCATGGGCGTCACCATGTTCCTGCAGATGCGCATGAACCCGACGCCGCCGGATCCGACGCAGGCGGCGATCTTCACCTGGATGCCTGTCATCTTCACCTTCATGATGGCGGGTTTCCCGGCCGGCCTGGTCATCTACTGGGCCTGGAACAACACGCTGTCGATCCTCCAGCAGGGCATCATCATGAAGCGCCAGGGCGCCAAGATCGAGCTGTGGGACAATCTGGTCGCGCTGTTCCGAAAGAAACCGTCGCCGGCCGAATAGAAGACGCAGCGCTTTCTCCAGCCTTCAAAGCCCCGCCTCGCGCGGGGCTTTTCGTTTAAGCAGCTCCGGCATCACGTTCCCGTGATCGGCGAAACTTGCGCCCCGTCGGCGGCGTGACTGCCTGTGCGTTTCCAAAGGCTATCAATTCCGATCAGCCCTCACCCGGAGGAAGACCACATGCGTTTGCCGTCATTCAGGACCATCGCCCTTTCCGCGTTCGTCGCCGGCGTGGCGATTGCCGCGCCCGCCTATGCCAAAAACCCGAATGTCGGCGGCGCGCCGATGTACACCACCAAGAACATCGTCGAGAACGCCGTCAATTCGAAGGACCACACGACGCTGGTCGCCGCGGTCAAGGCCGCCGGCCTGGTCGACACGCTGCAGGGCGCTGGCCCGTTCACAGTCTTCGCCCCGACTAACGCGGCGTTTGCGAAACTGCCCAAGGGCACCGTCGACACGCTGCTGAAGCCGGAGAACAAGGGCAAGCTCACCAAGGTGCTGACCGCGCATGTCGTGGCAGGCAAGATTTCGGGCGCCGAAATGATGAAGAAGGCCAAAGCGATGGGCGGCAAGTACGAGATGAAAACCGTCTCCGGTGACACGCTGACCGCTGAAGTCAAGAAGGGCAAGCTCTACATCATGGATGAGTCAGGCGGCGAGGCGCGAGTGACGATCGCCGACGTCAACCAGTCGAACGGCGTCATCCATGTCGTCAACAAGGTGCTGTTGCCGAAGTAACGGCTTTCGGCAAAGGGGATCAAGGCAGGTCCGTCGGGGCTTTCTCGGGCCTGCCATCCCCACCTCATGACGAGGTGCCATGTTTCTTGGGAAGTCGTATCGGCATCGGCCGGGGTCCTGTCCCTCACAGGACCCCGGTTTCTTTTTGGCTGTTGCCTGTGCAGCCAGATGAGCTTCGAGCGTCGTCACTCCATGACGGCGCTGTGGTCGATCTTGGCCGGCGTCGCCGGCTTGCGCAGCAACAGAACCAGCGG
>NZ_RZOM01000098.1:0-9747 GCF_003999175.1 Mesorhizobium sp. M7A.F.Ca.ET.027.03.2.1
TCATTGACAATCGCGATCGCAATGTCACTTTCTGCCGGGTCTGCGATCGCCGCATGCCCGGACAAGTCGGCTTCCAATGCCGGGACGGATGCCGAGCAGACCGCCGGCATTTCGAAAGATGGAACTCACGCGCCCTTAGAGGCCCCGAAAGCCACGGACAGCGCGGGCAAGCCAACCGCCAAGGATGGCGCCACAATGCCATTGGCGGGCGCTGAAGGCGGCGGCGACAAGAATCTCGCAACCTCGCAGCAGGACATTGAGGCGCAGCAGCATGGTGATAAGGCCGCGGCGGCAAAGGCCGATGAAAGCTGCAAAGACTGAGGACCGCTCAGGCCGGAGCCAAATTGCAGCTTCGGCCTTCCTCACCAGCAGCTGTTCCCTTGGCGAACTAAATTTTTGGGGAAATACCGCAGCCGTCCCAAGAGGTTGGCCCTGTGGGGATTAACCCGTCAGCCCGGTTGCTTGATGGTTCCGGTCGATAGCCGGATCGCGCCCTTGCCTGGGCCCCTGCATGCAAGCACTGCAGCGCCTCACATCTCGGGCAACGCCCGCGGCGGGCTTCTTCTTCATGCACCATTGGACCGCGATAGTCCCGGCGCTCGATTCCGACACGCTCAGAGTCTGCCCAGGACAGCAGGAAGCGACGCAGCGGTGGTTGACGCAGCCCACAATGCCGCTCTACAGGAATGAAGCGCGAACCAGCCGGGAACGCCTTCGGTGCCAATCCGGTGCCAACAGGCCAAACGAGTTGGCCCCGCGCTGCCCAAGTGGTTGATAAACCACGTTGGAGGAATGGCCGAGCGGTTTAAGGCACCGGTCTTGAAAACCGGCGTGGGTGCAAGCTCACCGTGGGTTCGAATCCCACTTCCTCCGCCATAGATCGATGGTCCGTTCCGGAGACATGGATAGCAGTTGTACCTAAGACACGATGACAACTTCGTGCTTGGTTGCAAGGTCCTCTGTTCCAAGTCGATATATCCGACTGCGAGTCATCGCCTCGATCACGAGCGCCCGGTTGCGTCACGCTGACTTTGAAGTTCGGATGGATGACGGTCATTTCCTCTCGGGAGCGCTCCGCCGAACATCTCCATGGTCCTTTCAATGAGGCGATAGATAGTCAGGTTGCGCCGGCTGCAGTCGCGGTCAATGGCTGGAGGAAGTGATCGTTGATGACACCGGCCGCCCTGCATTCAGGCGGCGGCCGGGTTGTGGAGCGGGATGACGCGGCTCGATAAGCAGCCAGCCTGTTGGCGCTGGATCGCTCCAGCTTTCGTTACCTTCCCCAGTTCAGCCCGCGGTGCTTGGCACAGGCGTGTTGAGCAGTTGCTGCTCCCAGAGGTACGCGATGCCGCTGCCAGCGACGTGCTGCTTGAGCACTTCCGTCAGCTCGCCGACGTGCTCAGTCCGCGCCCAGTCGCGCTGCCATTCCGAGGCCAGCGCCAGCCAGGTCATCATGTTCGCGCCGGCCGCGATCATGCGCTGGATGGCGACCTCGTGCGCTTCGACCGACGTGCCGCCCGAGGCGTCGGCGATGACCGTGACGTCCCAGCCTTCGCCCAACGCCTGGATAACCGGCATGGCGACGCAGATCTCGGTCCACAGGCCAGCGATGATGAGCTGCTTGCGGCCGGTCGCCTTGACCGCGTCCACGACCTTCCTGTCTTCCCAGGTATTGATGAACGTCCGGTCGATGACCTCCTGGCCGGGAAATACGTCGGTGATGTGGGGGAAGATCAGGCCGCCCCGATCGGCAACGACGCTCGTCAGGATGGTGGGAACGCCGAAGGCCTTCGCGGCCTTTGCCAAGGCCGTTGAGTTGTTGACCACTGCATGCGGATCGTGGCTGTTCAGGTTCGAGAGCTGGTAGGGCTGGTGGTCGATAAGAACGAGTACCGAATCTTCGGGACGAAGAAGCGAAGCAAGGCCGTTACGAGGGGTCATCAAGACTTCCTTTCTCTGCCGTCTGGACGGCATGGTTTTCGGGAGACATGCGCCAGCGGGCGACGTTGCCGAAACGCAATTTGCTGTTCCTTTTGGTGATGCGATAGTGCCATACTCAGGCAAGCTGTGTCGCGAAACGAGGAACGCCGATTGGACATCGAAGATCTGCAGACATTCGTCGTAGTGGCCGATGCCGGGGGCGTATCGGCCGCCGCCCGCCGACTCGGCGTCTCCAAGTCGATCGTCAGTCGGCGGCTCTTTCGGGTTGAGGCGGAGCTTGGCGTCCAGCTTCTTGCACGAACGACCCGCGGCGCCGCGCTCACGGAGGCGGGAATTACTTTCAGAGATCATGCGGCCCGAGCCAGCGCCGAGATTGATACGGCCAGGGAAGCGATCTCCCCCACCGGCGAGCTACGCGGCCGCCTGAGGGTTGCCATGCCGCTTACTTTCGGCGCGACCCATTTTGCCCCCGTGCTGGCGGAAATGGCGCGTCTGCACCCGAATCTTCACATCCATACTTCATACAGCGATCGCTTCGTCGATCTCATCGCAGAGGGTTTCGATTGCGCGATCCGGGGCGCCTACCTTCAGGACTCCAACCTGATCGCGAAGCGCGTCGGGCCTATCCATGGAAAGCTTGTCGCGAGCCCGGACTACATCAAAGCGCACGCATCACCCGAGACTCCGGACGAACTCGTCACCCATCAGGCCCTCATGCAGGGAACGGAAGCCTGGCAGTTCATGGATGGCGGCAAGATTGTTACGGTCCAGCCGCAGGGAAGATTCAAGGCCGACAGCGCCACGGCGCTTGCCGCGGCGGCGGCGGCGGGTCTCGGCATCGCCTGGCTCCCCGATTGCATTACACATGAACATGTGGCCTCCGGCGCGCTGGTCCCGATCATGACACGCTATCCGATACCTCCGGGAGCTGCGTATGTCGTACGCCCGCCGGGGCAGCATCCTACGCGGAAAGTGCGCGTGCTCACCGAGATGCTGATTGAGTATTTCAAACGCAACCCGGATCTTTGGGGTCTTGACGGCTAGGACACGAACGGTTCGAAGCCGTGTCAAACAACCGCGTTCGACGGTCCCATTGCTCCGAGCCGTTGCGTTCGGCGACATTGCTTGCACGTTCCGTGCGTTAGCGCCCTTACAGAGCCTTTAGCCTTTGGAAAGGGAGATGTGGTTCCTCTCGGAGGCGCAGACGACGCGCAGAGGCGAATCGATGGATATCTTTGGCATCAAGGCACTGTTGATCTGCGCGCTGATCTTCATTCCGTTCGAACATCTGTTTGCCGAGCGGCCGCAGAAGATCTTCCGCAAGGGGTTTGCTGTCGATCTGATTTATCTGCTGTTCAACGGCTTCATCATAAAGCTGGCCATCGTCATGATGGCGGCAGGCGCGCTCGGTGCCGCTGCGCTCCTTGTCCCGCCGGCGATAACGCAGGCCGTCAGCGGCCAGCCCGTCTGGCTGCAGGTTGCCGAAATCATCGTGATTACCGATATCGGCGTCTATTGGACACATCGGGCCTTCCACAAAATCCCCGCGCTTTGGAAGTTCCATGCCGTTCACCACGGCATTGAGGAACTCGACTGGCTCGGGGCCTTCCACAATCACCCCGTCGACGCCATCGTCACAAAGGCGATATCGCTGACGCCGATCTTTTTCCTCGGCTTCTCGGAAGCCTCGATCGCCGTCTTTTCGACCATCTACCTTGGACACACGCTGCTTGTGCATTCAAACGTGCGGATTCCGTTCGGCCCTTTGAAGTGGCTGATCGCCAGCCCGCAGTTCCATCGCTGGCACCATGCCAACCAGCGCGAAGCCTATGACAAGAACTTCGCCGGGCAGTTGCCTTTCCTCGACATGCTGTTCGGCACCTACAATCCCACCGGCGACAAGGTGCCGGAAAAGTACGGCGTCGACGATCCGATCCCTTCCACCTATTTCGGTCAGATCGGCTATCCGCTCCTGCGCCGCAGGAAGCTGCCGAACCGGGCAGTGCCGAACGCCGAAGCCTGACGGCTGGCCCGACGGTGCGGCATCCACCCCGATCCGCTTTCGGGCCGTGGAACGCCGAACCCCGGGAAGGCTTTTCGCGTCGAATCGGCTAAACCTTGAGGCATGAATGAGACGTCTCTCTATGCGCCGGTGAAGCGGTTCCTCGAAAGCCTCGACTACGTCGTCAAAGGCGAGATCGGCGGCTGCGATGTTGTTGCATTGCGCGAGGGGGAGCCGCCGGTTGTCGTCATCTGCGAGTTGAAGCTGCAGTTCAATCTCGAACTGGTGCTGCAAGGTGTCGATCGTGCGGCGGCCTGCGACGAGGTCTGGCTGGCCGCGCGCATGTCGGCCCGCGGCAAGGGCCGCGAAAGCGACGCCAGGTTCCGCAATCTCTGCCGCCGTCTTGGCTTCGGCCTGCTGGGTGTGACCGCGACGGACCGGGTCGAGGTGCTTCTCAGCCCGATCGCGCTGGCGCCGCGCAAGAATGCCCGCCGGCGCTCTCGTCTGGTCGACGAGCACCAGCGCCGTCGCGGCGATCCGGTTGCCGGAGGAGGATCGCGCAATCCGATCATGACGGCCTATCGCCAAAGCGCCCTCGCCTGCGCTGCCGCCATGGCGGACGGACCCAGGCGGCCGCGAGATCTGAAGGCGGTGACGCCGATCGCGCCGAAAATCCTGCAGCACAATGTCTATGGCTGGTTCGCGCGCGTCGACCGCGGCCTTTACGATCTCACCGATGCCGGCCGTGCGTCTTTGGTCCGTTGGCCGCAGGCATCGCACGACGAATCCCGACACGCAATTTTGAACGCACCGGCCATATGATTGAAGATTCCCGCGGCGTCCGAGGCGGTTCGCTCGGTTGATTTCTCCGACAAAATATGTTGCTTGTCCCGCCCATGAAGAAGCTCTGCATGACCGCCTTGGCGTCAGTGACACTGAGTTTTCCAGCCAGCGCAATGGACGATGCATTGCGCGCCGGTCTGATGAAACTCGATCCCCAAACCCGTCTTGAACAGCGTTGCGACGCCGAAGTGCTCGACCGCATCACCCATGACGATCGCAAGTTCAAAGCCGATCGCGTCGTCGCCTACGCCTTCGCCACGCCCGAGATGGGTGCCGATGCAATCAAGAGCCCGGGTGCTGCGTTTCGCAGCAAGGGGCAGTGGTACCGGCTGAAATTCAAGTGCCAGACCGCGCCGGACCATATGGAAGTTCTGCAGCTCCGTTACCGGATCGGGGACGAGATTCCAGAAGCCGACTGGGCAAAGTACAATCTCTACGATTGATTTGTGATCGGCCATGGTTTTGCCCGGCTGTCGGCGAGTGCCGCAAAGCCTGATCCGGCTTGACGCAACGCTCCTTCGGTGATGCAGCCACGCGTGATCCCTTGACGCCAGGGGACCACCAAGTTAGGGCCTCTGGATAATCGACGAACACTCGGCAAATCAGCAAGGGCTTCCTGTCGATGGACATTTTTTTCAGCGCTGCCAGTCTGACCGCCCTGCTCCAGGTCATCGCCATCGACCTCGTGCTGGCTGGCGACAATGCGATCGTCATCGGCCTCGCCGCGGCCGGCCTGCCTGCCGAACAACGCAAGAAGGCGATTCTTCTCGGCGTGGTGGCGGCAACGGTGCTGCGCATCGGGTTTGCCGCAATTACCGTCAAGCTGCTGGCGATCGTCGGCCTGCTGCTCGCCGGCGGCATCCTGCTGCTGTGGGTCTGCTGGAAGATGTATCGCGAGTTGCGTACGTCCCATGCCGATGAATTGGAAGCGACCGAGGCACTGTCGAATTCGGACCTCAACAACGACCAGGCGGTCGCCGGCAAGACGAAGCGCAAGACCCTTGGCCAGGCTGCCTTGCAGATTGTCGTCGCCGATGTGTCGATGTCGCTCGACAACGTGCTGGCGGTGGCTGGAGCGGCGCGTGACCATTTTCCGGTGCTGATCATCGGCCTGGTGCTGTCGATCGCCCTGATGGGGCTGGCCGCGACTTTCATTGCCAAGCTGCTGCATCGCCACCGCTGGATTGCCTATGTCGGCCTGCTGATCATTTTCTATGTGGCTGTGGACATGATCTATCGTGGCGCGGTGGAGGTTTGGCCGCATGTAAACGGTGCGGTCGGCTGAGGCTGGCGGACATCGGCATCTTCACGCCGTGGAAGCAAGACAGCCGTGCGTTTTGCCGCATCGCGGGCGTGCCCATACCAATGCCGCAATAAGTGTGGTACTGCGCCGGCAATCCTGAAAAGCCCGGAAACGCTCTATGTCCGCTCCACGCGTGAGTTTTGTCAGTCTTGGATGCCCGAAGGCCCTTGTGGATTCGGAGCGCATCATCACGCGCCTGCGCGCCGAAGGTTACGAAATCGCCCGCAAGCATGACGGCGCCGACCTTGTCGTCGTCAACACTTGCGGCTTTCTCGATTCCGCTCGCGACGAGTCGCTCAACGCCATCGGCTCCGCGCTTTCGGAAAACGGCCGGGTGATCGTCACCGGTTGCCTGGGCGCCGAGCCGGACGTCATTCGCGAAAAGCACCCCAATGTGCTAGCGATCACCGGGCCGCAGGCCTATGAGAGCGTGATGGCTGCCGTGCATGAGGCCGCGCCGCCTTCGCACGACCCTTATGTCGATCTTTTGCCGCCGCAGGGTGTCAAGCTGACGCCGCGCCACTACGCCTATCTGAAAATTTCCGAAGGCTGCAACAACCGCTGTACCTTTTGCATCATTCCGGCACTGCGTGGCGACCTCGTCTCGCGGCCGGCGGCCGATGTGCTGCGCGAGGCCGAGAAACTGGCCAAGGCTGGGGTCAAGGAACTTCTGGTGATCTCACAGGACACCAGCGCCTACGGCATCGACATCAAGTATCAGACGTCGATGTTCGGCGACCGTGAGGTGCGCGCAAAATTCCTCGATCTGTCCGAGGAACTGGGCAAGCTCGGCATCTGGGTGCGCATGCACTATGTCTACCCCTACCCGCATGTCGCCGACGTCATCCCGTTGATGGCAGAGGGCAAGATCCTTCCTTACCTGGATATCCCCTTCCAGCACGCTTCGCCGCAGGTATTGAAGAACATGCGCCGGCCGGCACACGGCGAAAAGACGCTCGAGCGCATTCGCGGCTGGCGTGAGGTCTGCCCGGATCTGGCCATTCGCTCCACCTTCATCGTCGGCTTCCCCGGCGAGACGGACGATGATTTCGAGATGCTGCTCGACTGGCTCGACGAGGCCAAGATCGATCGCGCCGGCTGCTTCAAATACGAGCCGGTCCGCGGCGCCCGCGCCAACGATCTCGGTCTCGAACAGGTTCCCCAGGAGATCAAGGAGGCGCGCTGGCACCGTTTCATGCAGCGCCAGCAGAAGATTTCGGCAACGCAGCTGGCCAAGAAGGTCGGCAAGCGCCTGCCGGTGCTGATCGACGAGGCGCATGGCACGTCGGCAAAGGGCCGCACCAAATACGACGCGCCCGAGATCGATGGCTCGGTGCATATCCAATCGCGCCGCCCTTTGCGCCAGGGCGATATCGTCACCGTCAAGATCGACCGCGCCGACGCCTATGACCTTTATGGTTCGGCGGTCTGAGGGCCGTATTTACTACATCTGACGATAGTTCAGCCTTTTAACCCGCTCAGCCGCGATCCGCTCTATGGTTTGCGGACCGGAGATGCGGGGGAATGCGGATGAACACCAGATCTGCGGAACAAAATTACATCGCGACGCTGGATTTGCTCAGGCTGGCGGCAGCACTTGCTGTCGTGTTCTTTCACTATTTCTTTCGCGGCGCGGCCGCCGAAGGCTACCTCGCGCAGGGCTATCCGCTTGCCGCACCGTTCGCCCTCTACGGCTATCTCGGCGTCAATCTGTTCTTCCTGATCAGCGGTTTCGTCATTGCCTGGTCGGCGGAAAACCGGAGCTGGGATCAGTTTGCGATCGCGCGGTTCGTTCGCCTCTATCCGGGTTTTCTGTTCTGCATGACGATCACCTTCGCAGTTCTCACCCTTGCCGGCACGCCGTTGCTTCCAGCCCCTTTCAGCCAGTATGTCGCCAACCTGTCGATGTTCGCGCCGGCCTTCGGCCAACCCTTCATGGACGGCGTCTACTGGTCGATCGTGCTTGAACTGGTGTTCTACGGATGGATCACGCTGGCCCTGTTCACCGGGCTCTTCCAGAAACGCAAGCTGGAGCTGATCTTCATCTGGCTGGCGATCTCGGCCTTGAACGAGTTCTTCATCGGCAGCGGCGGAGCCAGGCTGCTGTTCCTCACCGAGTTCGGCCCGTTCTTCGCCGCCGGCGTGCTGGTCCACCACATCCATTCGCATGGCCGTTCTGTGCCGGCCCTGCTGCTGCTCGCCGCCGCGTTCCTGATCTCCTGCGGAACGCTGTCGGTGACGCAGCGCTGGATGCTCGGCCACTACGGCATTGCCGTCTCCTCGGCCAATCTTGTCCTCGCCAACGCCGTCATGCACGCGGCCCTGATCGGCGCGGTGCTGCTGCGCCACCGTGTGAGGGCATCGGCGCTCACCCTGGCGCTGGGCGGGCTGACCTATCCGCTCTATCTGCTGCATCAGGAGATCGGCTATCTCGCCATCAATGCGGCAACGCCCCTTGTCGGCAAATGGATTGCCGCCCTTGGTTGCGTCGTGCTCATGCTTTTCATTTCGTGGGCGATCTGGCGCACCTGCGAACGACCGGTACAGCGGTTGCTCAGGTTCTGGCTCGGCCGTGTGGTCGATGCCGGACGAACGCGGTTTCATCGCCCCTCTGCCGGCGCACAGCCCGCCGAATGAAGAAGGGCGCTCGCGGCGCCCCTCCGTCTCATGTCTCGCGCTGGTTATTTCGGCAGCTTGTCGTCGACGCCCTTCACATAAAAATTCATGCCGAGCAGCGTGCCGTCGTCGGCGACTTCGCCATCCTTCAGCCATGGCGTGCCGTCCTGCTTGGCGATCGGCCCGGTGAAGGGATTCCAGCCGTCGGCGATCTTCTTTTCGGTGGCTTCGGCCATCGCCTTCACGTCGTCGGGCATGTTGGTATAAGGGGCGAGCTTGACGGCGCCGTCCTTGATGCCGAGCCAGACATTGCCCGGCTTCCAGGTGCCGTCGAGGGCTGCCTGGACCCGGCTGATGTAATAGGGACCCCAATCATCGGTGAGCGAAGTCAGCTGCGCCTTGGGCGCGAACTTGATCATGTCCGATGACTGCCCAAAGCCCTTCAGGCCCCGCTCCTCGGCCACTTGCAGGGCAGCGGTCGAATCGGTGTGCTGGACGATGATGTCGGCACCCTGGTCGAACAGCGCCTTGGCGGCGTCGGCTTCCTTGCCCGGATCGAACCAGGAATTCACCCAGACGATCTTGGCTTTGAAGTTCGGGTTGATCGACTGTGCGCCGAGCATGAAGGAGTTGATGCCCATCACCACTTCGGGAATCGGGAAGGAAACGATGTAGCCGGCAACGCCGGCCTTGGATTCCTTGGCGGCGATTTGGCCGAGCACGTAGCGGCCTTCGTAGAAACGCGCATTGTAGATGCCGAGATTGTCAGCGGTCTTGTAGCCGGTGGCGTGCTCGAACATCACCTTGGGGAATTTCTTGGCGACCTTCACTTCCGGGTCCATGAAGCCGAAGGAGGTGCCGAAGATGAGCTTGCAGCCTTCGCGCGCCAGGCGCTCGAAAGCGCGGTCGGCGTCGGGACCTTCCGAGACGTTTTCGAGATAGGCTGTTTCGACCTTGTCACCGAGCGCCTTCTCCACATCGAGACGGCCCTGGTCGTGCTGGTAGGAGTAGCCGAAGTCGCCGATCGGGCCGGTGTAGACCC
>NZ_RZOM01000990.1:0-2330 GCF_003999175.1 Mesorhizobium sp. M7A.F.Ca.ET.027.03.2.1
TCACCGCGGCCTTCCATCTCACCGGCCAGG
The DNA here is from genome assembly GCF_003999175.1 of Mesorhizobium sp. M7A.F.Ca.ET.027.03.2.1. NCBI lineage: Bacteria > Pseudomonadati > Pseudomonadota > Alphaproteobacteria > Hyphomicrobiales > Phyllobacteriaceae > Mesorhizobium > Mesorhizobium sp. M7A.F.Ca.ET.027.03.2.1. The sequence continues at coordinate 31 of NZ_RZOM01000990.1, forward strand.
TCTGTACCTCCGCCGAGCGTTTCTTCGTCGTCGACGCCGTTCATGACCGCTTCGTCGAGCTGTTCGCCGAAAGGACCCGGGCGCTGCGCATCGGCAACGGCATGGACAAGACCGAGATCGGACCGCTGGTCAGCGAAAGCGCGCGGACCAAAGTCATGCGCCTCGTTGACGATGCTATCCGCAGCGGCGCCAAGGCGGTGACCGGCGGACGCATCCCTCCGGCACACAACACCGGCTGGTTCTACGAGCCGACGATCCTGACCGGCGTCACCCCGGACATGGCAATCGTGCGCGAAGAATGCTTTGGACCGGTCGCCGCCATCTGCCGGGTCAGGGATTTCGACGAGGCGATCCGGCTTGCCAATGACAGCCCGTTCGGGCTCGGCGCCTCTGTCTTCACCACCGATCTGGCCGAAGCCCACGAGGCGGCTGAACGGCTCGAAGCCGGAATGGTCTGGGTCAACAACCCGCTGATCGACAATGATGCCCTGCCCTTCGGCGGCTGGAAGGCCTCGGGCCTCGGCCGCGAGCTCGGACGCCAGGGGCTCGACGCCTTCCGCCGCTCCAAAATGGTGATCATCGACCACAAGCCGACAATCCAGGAATGGTGGTATCCGTACCCCGACAGCTGGTTCCGTGAGACCGGCGGCCGCAAGCACGTCTGAGTGTTTCGAACCTCGCCAGCTCCGGATAGCCAGCTCGGTGGCTATCCTGGGATAGCCAGTCCATGGCCGGGAAAAAGCGATGCCGCCGGGCTTCGCCCGGCGGCATCTTTCTTCGATTGGCTACTGCCGTTTCAACGGCAAGTCGTTACGGCGTCGTTTCTGCTTCCATCGCGGCGGCCGTCTGGTCAATCTTGTCGGCAAGGACGCCCTGAGCCCAGGACGTGACCGCGGCGTCGACCGGCTTGTTGGCCATGTCCGCCAGTGCCGCGTCGAGCGATGCATCATCGGTGCCGACCTCTGCCGCGGCAGCCGCCTCATTGGCGGCGGTGACCTCTGCCTCCTGGGCAGTGATTTCGGCCTCCAGATCCGTTATCTTCCCAGGCAAGGCCGCCTGATCTTCGGGCGTCATGGCCGCAATCTGCTCGGGCGTCAGCGATGTCAGCGCGGTCAACTGAGAATTCAGCGCATCCAGCTTCTCCTGGGCCGCTTCAGCGGCGGCCTGAGCAACCTTGGCTTTGGCGGACTGCGTCACGAAGGCCTGGATGGCAGCGAACTTCTTGCTCTTCGAGTTCATATAGGCGTTGATGTTGCGCTGAAGCGAGTTCAGCCGACCGAGCTTGGCGTGGATGTTCTTCTCCTTGGGAACCGACGAGACCTTTGTGGTCTTGTCGACCGTGGTGTCGTCCGTTTTGGCCTTTGCCACCTGCCCCCGAGCCGACGAAGACTTGCCGTGCGAAGCGCCGCTCTTGCCATTGCTATTGCCGCCGTTACCGCCGGCATTGCCCCCGCCGTTGCCGTTGCCACCGCCATTGCCGCCGCCGTGCCCGTTGCCGCCGGCTCCGGCGAGCGCCGGAGACGCCAGAAGCGCCAATGCGGCAAGCGCCGCGAACAGAGTTTTCCGGTTTGTCATGGTAATCTCCTCGGGAATCGTCACCTGGCCCGACCGCTAGCGACCGTCCTATGAGAAATCGCTAATTGTACAGAGTAAACTTTAGACAAATGCTGTCTCAATACGCGATCTGCCGACCAGCCCGAAGCATAACCATCTGATATTAAACACGAATCAGCGCTCTTGAACGGCGATGGCACTGAAGTCCCATGCCGGCAGGACTATAGTCCTGCCGGAATCCAGCGGCATGGGTGAAAGTCGTGACGTGGTATATCGGAAAGGCTTTGAAACAGGGCAATTGATAAAGAAAGCACAAGTCTCAGCCGATACTTTCACCGCCGTCGATTACCAGCGCCTGGCCGGTCATGAAGGATGAGCGGTCGGAGACGAGGAACAGGATCGCTTCCGCGATCTCTTCGGCGCTGGCCCAGCGTCCCATCGGAATCTTGGTGCGGACATAGGTTTCGATCGCCTCGCGTCCGCCCATCTGGGCGATGAACGGTTCGTTGAACGGCGTGTCGACCCAGCCCGGGCAGAGCGCGTTGACGCGGACATTGTGCCGGGCATAGTCGAGCGACATCTGCCGCGTCATTGCCACTACCGCGTGTTTGGAAGTGGCGTAAGCGATCATCTCGCGGTCGTAGAACACGCCCGAATTGGAGGCGGTGTTGAGGATGACACCACCGCCTCGTGCGACCATCGACGGCATGACCATCCTGGCCGCCAGGAACTGCGCCCGCACATTG
>NZ_RZOM01000991.1:0-2323 GCF_003999175.1 Mesorhizobium sp. M7A.F.Ca.ET.027.03.2.1
GGCCGAGCCTCATCCTGAGGCCCGGCCAGATCGCGCTGCCGCCGGGCATGGAGCGTTATACGATCCATGGCAATGGCGCGGTGCTCATCGATATCGAGGCCGGCGACACGGTCACCGTGCGCAATGTCGAGGGCGGCCAGGCCTGCGAGTTGCTGGCCTGGGACAGGAGCGGCGCGACCGATCCCGGCATTTTTGGTGAAGCATCGAACAGCAACGCTGCCGGCATCAAGGCGCTGTTGGCCGAGGACGACGACAGCCTCGCATCGCTACGGAGCGGGCTCGCGCGCCGGCAGGTGCAGCTTGACCATGCCAAGGCGGTTCGCGTGTTCGGCGGCGCGACACCCGCCGGCACCGAGCAGGCTTTCACGGTCGCACGCGACGGCGCGATGCTGATTGCGGCCCCCGGCGGGCCGATGCTGGTCGATGGCCACGACACGGCGACGCCGCTGACTGCCATCGTCCGCCGTGCCACGATCCGCCCGGCGGCGAAATCGCTACTGGCCGACCCGCTGGCCGACCCGGTTCTCGATTTGCGCGTCCATTCGGCGACGGCGGAATCCTATTTCGTCAAGGCTGGCGACTATCTCCAGATCATCGATGTCGACGGGCGCCAGTGCACCGATTTCCAGTGCTTTTCGGCGCGCAAGCTGGACAGGGGACTGGATCATCCGCTCGACGTGACGACGACTCGCACGCTGATGGGTGCAAGCTACCCGATGCCCGGCCTGCATTCCAAATACTTTGACCAGGACATGGAGCCACTGGTCGAGGTGGTGCAGGACACATGCGGCCGGCACGACGCCTTCGCGCTCGCCTGCGCGGCCAAATATTACGACGACATCGGCTATCCCGGCCACACCAACTGCTCGGAGAATTTCAACGGCGCTCTGGCCGGCAAGGGCGTCAATCCCCGCGCGGGCTGGATGGCGATCAACTTCTTCTTCAACACGGCGATCGACGCGCATGGCGTCATGGTGTCCGACGAGCCGTGGTCGCGGGCGGGTGACTATGTGCTGCTCAGGGCGCTCACCGACATCGTCTGCGTGTCCTCCGCCTGCCCCGACGACACGACGCCGGCCAATGGCTGGAACCCGACCGACATCCATGTGCGGACCTATTCCGGCCAGCACAAATTCTCGCGAGCGATCGCCAGACGCATGACGCCCGATTCGGAACAGAAAATGACCCGCGAGACAGCTTTTCATTCGAGCTTTGCCAAGCACACCCGCAACTTCGGCGAGTACAGGGGCTATTGGCTCGCCAATTCCTTCGCCAAGGACGGGCCGATCGCGGAATACTGGGCGTGCCGCCAGGACGCGGTGATCATGGACCTGTCGCCGCTGCGCAAGTTCGAGGTCACCGGCCCGGATTCCGAGGCGCTGCTACAATACACGCTGACCCGCGACGTCAAGAAGCTCGGTGTCGGCCAGGTGGTCTATTCGGCCATGTGCTACGAGCATGGCGGCATGATCGACGACGGCACCCTGCTGCGGCTCGGCAAGGACAATTTCCGCTGGGTCGGCGGTGACGATCTGTCCGGCGAATGGCTGCGCGAGACGGCGACGAAGCTCGGCCTCGACGTGCTGGTGCGCTCGTCGACCGACCAGATGCACAACGTCGCCGTCCAGGGTCCGAAGAGCCGCGACATCCTGCGAGAAGTGATCTGGACTTCGCCATTGCAGCCGTCGATCGACGAGCTCGAATGGTTCCGCTTCGCCGTCGCCCGCATTGGTGGCGGCAACGGCATTCCGGTCGTCGTCTCGCGCACCGGCTATACCGGCGAACTCGGCTACGAGATCTGGTGCCATCCGCGCGACGCCGAAAAGGTGTTCGACGCCATCTGGGAAGCCGGCCAGCCGCATGGGCTGAAGCCGATGGGGCTGCAGGCGCTGGACATGGTGCGCATCGAGGCCGGGCTGATCTTCGCCGGCTACGAATTCTCCGACCAGACCGATCCGTTCGAGGCCGGCATCGGCTTCACCGTGCCGCTGAAGAGCAAGACCGACGATTTCATCGGCCGCGAGGCGCTGATCCGCCGCAAGGAGCACCCGCAGACGAAGCTGGTCGGCCTCGACATCGACGCCAATGTCGACGTCGGCCATGGCGATTGCGTGCATGTCGGCCGCGCCCAGATCGGCGTGGTCACGTCGGGCATGCGCTCGCCGGTGCTGAACAAGACCATCGCGCTGGCCAGGCTCGACGTCACCCATTCGGCTGTCGGTACCGAGGTCGAGATCGGCAAGCTCGACGGCCATGCCAAACGGCTGCCGGCGCGCGTCGTCGCCTTCGCCCACTACGATCCGCAAAAGATCAAACCACGCTC
>NZ_RZOM01000992.1:0-2320 GCF_003999175.1 Mesorhizobium sp. M7A.F.Ca.ET.027.03.2.1
AATATGTACCATAGCTGAGGTCACCGAGTCAAGAAAAAATTCCTATCTCGGAAAAAACTGGCGGCACAAAAGCTACCAACACCGGCTACCACGAGGCTTTTTGTTAATCTGAGTTCGGAGCCCTGCCCTGCGGCGCACGCCGCGTCCTTCGGCTCTCGACGGGCGGGTCAGGGTTTGTGCCGCGCCGAGACGAGTTCCGCCTTGCGCCTTGCCGTCTCCATTCCCAGACCGATGAAAGCACGCGCGTGCTTGGCCAGCGCCATGTTGTCCGTCCACAGATTGCGCCAGATCGCGGTCTTCTTCGACAGGTTCTCATCGACGATTTCCGACGAGAAGGATTCGAAGCTGAGGTCGTCGCTGTAGCCGATCGCGGTCAGCGCATCGAAGATTGCGGCGAAATCGATATTGCCGGTGCCGAGGAAGCCGCGATGGCTTTCGCCGATATGGACATAGCCGATCTTATCGGCGGCATGACGGATGGCCAGGCCGACATCGGCCTCCTCGATGTTCATGTGGAAGGTGTCGAGATGCAGGAAGATGTTGTCCGAGCCTGTGTCCTCGATGAAGGCCAGCCCTTGCGCGGCGGTGTTGAGCAGATTGCTTTCGAAGCGATTGACGATCTCGAGGTTGAGCGTGACGCCGGCCGTCTTGGCTGTTTCGGCAACCTTGGCCAGCGTGCCGGCACTGCGCTGCCATTGATCGCGCGTCGGCGCCTCGACCTGCAATCCGTGGCTGGTCGAGAGAATGCCGGCGACCTTCCGGCCGCCGAGATCGCGCGTCAGCGCGATGGTGTCGTTGAGGATTTCGACGCCGCGCGCGGCAATCGCCTTGTCGGCGCTCGAAATGTCGCCATCAGCAGGCAATCCGATGCTGATCGCCACGCCGAGGCCAAGATCGGCAATGCGCCTGGCAAGCCCGCCGATGTCGACATTGGCGGGATCGAGATAGGAGAATTCGATGAGGTCGAAGCCGGCCTCCCTGGTGTTGGCCAGCGTGCGCTCGAGATCGGCCTTGGCCGAGCCCGCCGACCAGACGAAAGAATGGATTCCAATACGCGACATCATCGTCTCCGGCTTCTGCGCATCGGCCCCATTGGGGAACCGATGCCTGGACAAGACGTGCGGCCGGGTGATCCCGGCCGCACGCTGCTGAGGGACGTTTAGCGGGCCGCGGTCCAGCCCTTGTAGTCCTTCAGGTTCTCGGCCGTGATCAGCTTCGGGTCGAGCAGCACGGTCGGCTCCGCCGGCTTCTTGCCGGCCAGCAGTTCGGCCGCCATCGTCAGTGACTGGCCGGCCATCACGTAAGGATCCTGCGAGGCCGAAGCCTTGATCATCGAGGTGCCGGAGGAGAGCTCCTTCTCGATATCGGGCGCGCCGTCGACGGCGGTGAAGATGAATTCCGAACGGTTGAGCTGCTTGGCCGCAAGCTGGGCGCCGATCGCCGTCGGGTCATTGATGGCAAACACCGCATCGATCTTGTCGAAGCGGGTGAGCAGCGACTGGAACACCTTCAGGCCGCCGTCGCGCGAGCCTTCGGCATTCTGGTCGTCGGAGAGGATCTTGATGTCGGGATGCTGCGCCAGCACGTTCTTGCAGCCCTTCACCCGCTCCAGGATCGAGGACGATGCCGGTCCGTTGAGGATGACGTAGTCTCCCTTGCCGCCGGTGTGGTCGACCAGGTACTGGCAGGCCTCTTCGCCGGCCTTGACGTTGTTGGTCATCACGGTGACGTCGGCGCCCGGCGCCGAAACGTCGAAGGCGGCAACGACGATACCCGCAGCCTGTGCCTTCTTCACCGCCGGCGCGATCGCCTTGGCGTCGACGGCATTGAGCATGATAACGTCGACGCCGGCGGCGATGAACGAATCGACCTGCGAGACCTGCTTGTTGAGGTCATAGTCGGCCGACACCGAGGTCACCTCGACCTTCGGGTTGATCTTCTTGGCCGCGTCCTCGATGCCCTTGATGGTGGCGACGAAGAAGGGATTGCCGAGCAGGCCGACCGAGATACCGACCTTATTGAGGTCCTTGGCCGTAGCAGGCGCGATGGCGAGCGACGCGAGTGCGACGCCGCAGAGCAGTTTGGCGATGGTCTTCATTGCTTTCCTCCGATTGCCCCGCGCCTCTCACGGTGCGTTACACAAACCGGTCGTTGACGCCGGCGACTAAGGTCAATCACGTTCTTGCTCCTGCCTGGAGCCTGTAGCGGTCGAGGGCGACCGCCACGATGATGACCAATCCCTTGATGATGTACTGCCAGATGTCGGAGACACCGGCCAAGATGAGCCCATTGGAGAGCACCGCGATGATCAGGCCGCCGA
>NZ_RZOM01000993.1:0-2311 GCF_003999175.1 Mesorhizobium sp. M7A.F.Ca.ET.027.03.2.1
GCATTGCGGGCAATGGGGCATGGCGATGATCTGATCATCGCCGACACCAATTTTCCGTCCGATTCGGTGGCGCGCCAGACCGCGCTCGGCCGCGTGCTGCGCATCGATGCCTCGGCGGTGCAAGTGGTCAAGGCGGTGCTGTCGCTCTACCCGCTCGATACATTCGTCGACGATTCGGCCGCGCGCATGGAAATCGTCGGCAAGCCCGACGAGATTCCGCCCGTGCAAAGCGAAGTGCAGAAGGAGGTCGACAACGCCGAGGGCAAGTCGTGGCCGATGATCGCGGTCGAGCGCTATGCCTTCTACGAGCGCGCCAAACAGGCCTATTGCGTCATCCAGACAGGTGAGCGCCGCTTCTACGGCTGCTTCGCCTTCCGCAAGGGCGTCGTGCCGCCGGATGCGCAGTAGCGGCATGGCTTCGGGCAAGCCGGTCGTCATGAAGCCTGTCGTCATATTGGGTGTGTTCGTCGCCGACACCGCCTACAGGGCGCAGCGGCAGCCGCGCATGGGCGAAACCATCCTCGGCACATCCTTCACGCTGGGGCCGGGCGGCAAGGGTTCGAACCAGGCCGTGGCCGCCGGTAAGCTCGGCGTCGACGTCACCTTCCTCACCCGCCTCGGCGTCGATCCCTTCGCCGACATGGCGAGGCAGACCTGGGCGCAGGCGGGCGTGAAGAATGCCGTCATCGATACGCCGGAAAGCTACACCGGTGCGGCCTACATCTTCGTCGAGGAGACCACCGGCAACAACGCCATCATCGTCAGCCCCGGTGCTGCCATGCTGATCTCTCCAGCCGATATCGAAGCCAATGCTGCATTGATCAGCAATGCCGGCGTCTTTGTCACCCAACTCGAACAGCCGATCGAAGCAGCCATGCGGGCGCTGGAGATCGCGCGTGGGGCAGGGGTGACGACGATCCTCAACCCGGCCCCCGCGGCAAAGCTTCCCGACCGCATCTACACGCTGTGCGACTATCTCACGCCCAACGAGACCGAGACGGAGGAACTGACCGGGATGAAGGTGTCCTCGGTCGACGAGGCGCGAGCCGCCGCGGACAGTCTGCTGAAAAAGGGGGTCGGCACGGTCATCGTCACGCTCGGCGACAAGGGCGCGCTTTTGCACTCGAAGGAGCGCTCCGACCATCTTCCAGCCGTCAGCGCCGGCCCGGTGGTCGAAACCACGGGGGCAGGCGATGCCTTCAATGGCGGGCTTGCCGCAGCACTTTCGAGGGGCGTGGAGCCGCTGCAGGCGGTGCGCTTCGCCTGCGCCGTCGCCGGTATCTCCGTGACGCGACCGGGGACTGCACCGTCGATGCCGACATTGCAGGAGGTCGAGGCACTGCTGGCGAGGGGGTGATCTTGCAGGGCCAAGCGTAGGCAAGGGCTGAAAGGACCTGAGTGACCTCAGGTCTCTTGGACCTCAGGTCTCTTGCAAGACAATGTTTTTGACAATCAATGTCGACATTTCTCTGAAGCCAAGAGCTTGATACCCTTGAGAGAAATGGCGCGAGTGACGGGGCTCGAACCCGCGACCTCCGGCGTGACAGGCCGGCACTCTAACCAACTGAGCTACACCCGCGCATGGCGAACACGTGTCAGCCGTGTTCGTCGTTGGGGCGCTGGATAAGGGGTTCGCCACCGGGTGTCAAGCGTGACAGGACAGCATAACAGCAAACAGGAGAAGGTTTTTTGACAGCCGGCGTTTTGTTGGCAAAACCGGCATCCAACCAGGGCATCCTGCGCTCATTTGGCCTTGCGAAGCGGACCCTGACCGCTTAAAGGTCCGGCCCGGAGCGGGCGATTAGCTCAGTTGGTAGAGCGCTTCGTTTACACCGAAGATGTCGGCGGTTCGAGCCCGTCATCGCCCACCATTCCATTAGTCCATTCAAACTGTTGCCAAGACACGGAACCGAGTCGTTCGGTAGATGCTGCAATCACGGCGGCAGCAGCCGAAAATCATTGCCTTCCGGCAACAGCTGCCCACCATCGACAACAATGGTCGTGCCGGTGATGTAGCTGGCGTCGTCGGAGGCGAGGAACAGGAAGGCGTTGGCGACGTCGCGCGGGCTGCCGAGGCGGCCGAGCGGGATGGAGTCCTCCATGTTCTTGATGTAGGCCGCGCCGCGATGCAGCTCGATGGCTTCGGTCAGGATGTTGCCGGGCTCGACACCGTTGACGGTGATGCCGTAGCCGGAGAATTCGAGCGCGGCGGCGCGGATGAAGCCGTTGATGCCGGCCTTGCTGGCCGAATAGTGGCCGTGGCCGGGGCTGGTGACATGCGGGCCGGTGATGGACGAGGTGTAGAGCATAC
>NZ_RZOM01000994.1:0-2311 GCF_003999175.1 Mesorhizobium sp. M7A.F.Ca.ET.027.03.2.1
GCTACAGGCGGCTTCACCGCCTCATCCTTGGCCGGCGACGGCGTGCTGGGCTTAGCGCTGCTTCCGTCGAGCGATTTCTCCGGCCCGGTATCTTTCTGGCCGTACTGGAAAACGCGCTTCAGAACCTGGTCGTCTGGCGGCTTCGGCGGTTCCGGAGGCGGCTTTTGTTCAGGCGGCTTTTCAGCCTTCTTTTCAGGTGTCGGCTCAGGTGGCTTTGGAGCAGGTTTCGGCTTGGGCTTCTCGGGTGGCGGCACGATCGCGACATTGACGGGCTGTTCCTGCTGAACCGGCTGCTGCTCGGGTCTCGGCAGGCCATAGACCAGAAACGCCGCGATGAGCGCATGCAGGATCAGCGATGCGGGCAAAGCCCACAGCAGATGCCGCCGCCGTTCTCCTGTCTCGCCCTTCATCCTCACCGATGTGGAATGAAATAGCGGCGGCTTCAAGCATAGGTAGTGGATTGGCTTGATTTAACCGCTGACAGGTTGGTGATCGGATGACGACGCGCAGACCCCAGGTCAGCCAGTTTGCCGCTGGCGCGGGATCCCGTCCAGAAACCGTTCGTCCAGCCGTGTCTCGCCAAACCAGTTCAGCCGGTTGATGCTGATGAAGCCGGCATCGATCACCTCGTTTTCGTCACCCGGCTGACTGTCATGGGCCCGACCGCGCGGCACGGTGATGACTGTGCGATCGCCATCGCTTTCCACGGTCTCGGCCTGGCGGGCGATCTTGTCGCGGCCGATGCGCGGTTGCCGGATTTCGGCCGGCAGCGAGGTCGGCAGGTTGATGCTCAGCCAATGACCCTCAGCGGCCCAGTCGGCGCGCGAGTGCCACAATGAAGCGATCAGCGCGCCAAGCCATTGGTCGTCGCCATCGGTGGAATCAGGATTTTTCACGCGTGAGAAGCCGATGGCCGGAACGCCCCAGAACGTCGCCTCCCGCGCAATGCCGAGCGTACCGGAATAGGCAAGGTCCTCGGCAACGTTGCGGCCATCGTTGACGCCCGACAGCACAAGGCCCGGCTTCTCGGAATCGGCGAACAGCCAGGTCATGGCGCTTACCACGCAATCGGCCGGGGTGCCGGAACAGGAGTACCAGTTCGGTTTGACGCGCCGCATGGTCAATGGCCTGGCAATCGTCAATGACGAGCCGGCAGCGGTGCGCTTGCCGTCCGGCGCGACCACCCAGACGTCGTCGGTCAACGCGCCGGCCGCATTGACCAGACGGGCAAGCCCCGGCGCTTCGATGCCGTCGTCGTTGCAGATCAGAATTCTCATCGTTTTCTTGCCTCCGACACCACTATGCGCTGGCCGGTGCGCCATTGCGTGCGCAGCGACGGGATGTGGGTTTGCAGATCGCCGAGAAGGTCCGGCGTGCAGGAATGACCGAGTGCGGCGGGACGACCGGCCTTCTCCCAGATGTCGACATTGCCCGGCAGCGTCGGATGGGTCGGCATGCGCACCCAGTCCGCTCGGCCGGCCTTGTGCAACAGATCGCCCGGCGAGCCTGACGGCAGATGGCCGGTAAGCAACACCGGAAAACCGGAATGGTCGGCACGCGGCAAGAGGCGCGATGACGGGCCGGCTTCACCCATGCCGTCATCCGCCAGCAACGGCGTGGACGGCAGGGGATCAGCATCGGTCCAGTCGGCTACGTCTTGCAGGCGGCGAAGCAAGAGTTCTGAGACACCTGGCAACAGGGATGCCGTGGCGCCGATCTGCGCTTCCAGCGACGAACGCATACCGGCATGGATCGCGAACGGCCCAGGCAAGGCCGCGATCAGCTCCAGCGACCGACCCGAGAGCGGCGTCGGCAAAAGACACCCGTCCCAATGCCTCGCAACCCACTGCGAGATTTCGCGCGCACGCGCCGTCCCCGGCACCGGATCGGCGCCGTAGGACGCATCGAGAACAAGCAGGTCGCAGTGCGGGATCGTGTCCATGACGAAGACATTGCTGTCCGGCACCACATCGGCCGAATAGGCGACGCGGCTCTCGCCATCGTCCACGGCAAACCAGACGCCGCCCACGACATGCCCGGAGCGTCCCGTCCGGATCGTGAGATTGCCGCTGTTCAACGTGTCGCCCGGCTCGAACAATTCGACGCGGTCTTCGGGAAAAGGGAACCGCCTGAAATCCTCGGGCTCAGCATAGCCGGCAAGCGTGGCCGGGGCCTCATTGCGGGTCTCGGCCGTCATGAAGATCGGACCGGCATAGCCGCGCGACAGCAGCCAGCTCAGCGCGCCGATATGATCCTCATGCGCATGCGAAACGAACAGCGCGTCGATGTCGGTAACCGACCCGTTCAGTGC
>NZ_RZOM01000995.1:0-2304 GCF_003999175.1 Mesorhizobium sp. M7A.F.Ca.ET.027.03.2.1
GATTCGCAAAGCCATGATGCATAGAGCTTACGTGCTTTCTCCAGTCGACGGAAGGTTCATTTCAAGCTCCTCGTTAGTATTCGAGCTCTTGGAGGGTCGGTCGGGAATTGTACTGGGCCACCAGATGACGAAATATTTGCCAAACTGCCAGACCGGGACTTCGCCCTTGTGCTCCCGTCGCCGCAACTCATGACGTTGCTTGACCTTCAACACGCCACCCGGAAGCCTGATCTTGATCGTCATCGTCCCTCAATACTGATGGCGCGCTTCCTGGGTGCCGCGCCCGAAGCTTCATCTGTCCGGCCAAGGTAGAAAGAACGCCCACTCTCGGATCGGATCGTTGCAATCCGATTTGGCCGAGTCAATGGAGCCGGGGGCGAACTCCTGTGGCTATCGGCGCCGTGCACATAAGGCTTGAGAACCGGCTCAACCTCTGCGCCGCAAGATCCAGTTCACACAGATCACGGCCACGAGGCCACACGCGATGCCGACGCAATCGGCAACCCAGTCGTACACATCCAGATCGCGCGCTATCACCGCCGTGCCCTGGAGGACCTCGATCGCCGCTCCAACAACTGCAAGGAAGACGATCAGCCTGACCTTGCGATCAGGCCAGCCGAGCCCTCCAAGGAAAGTCATGACGGCAAAGGCGCTGGCGTGATTCAGCTTGTCGTAATGGAAACCGATATCGATCCCGTACTCCTCGAGTCCGGGTATAGGCACCAGTGCAAGGACAAGAACAGCGACAAGCGTGCTGAAAAAAGCAATCCGTTCGGCGGCTGGATGAAGTCTCATTCTGTTCCAATCTGTGCCTGGCCGCCGCGAAGGTCGAATCCGGCTCGGTATTGGCGGTTCAGGCTGAAACTCAGATCGACGGCGTTGTCTTTCAAAGCCGCAGTTTTTGCTTGAGCCTTTTCAGCCAGGTCTGTTCCGCCTCATCCTGGTCTGGATGGGCCGGGACGTAGCGCGGCGTTGCCGCCGTTCAACGGATCCCCGTCTGCGTCTCGTTCAAAGATTGGAGTGCTGAAAAGGGCTCCGCATGGGCTTTCACCATTTCGCTCATTAGAATATCCGCGCCAGCCATCAGCGGGATCAAGGTTTCCGCAAATGTGTATGTTTTGATGCCGTAAAGCCACTTCAGGTAGAGAAGGGCAGCTGACGTGCCCGAGACGCACCCAACAATGTTCATCCGGGATACGACAAGCTCTATCGGATATATGTGTGGAAGGTTCGCTTCCATGATCCTGGTGCTGGCGTCGGCTGTCACATTGCCGATGGTATCCAGCAATTCGGGGAAGAAGGGCGTGCTTATTCTGGGATGTTCCTTCCAGACGACGTCGTATCCTCTCTCAACGATCTGCTCCACAATGCGTCTATAGATCGCCGCCTCTTGCGCGTACGACATTATGCCGTTTCGCGACAATGCCTGGCCGAGCAGCAGGATCCGTGGGTTGGCTGACGCACGGCAATGTTCATTGCCGCCGGAAAGCGCATCCCTGCAGGCTTCATCTATTACGTCGCGCATCAGCGAAGCGCCGACCTGGAATCTTGGTACGTTCTCCAGAGCATCGTGAATGGGGATTTCGTGGAGCAAAGAATAAAACTTTGTCACCCGTCTCAGATGGTGTCTTTCTATCTTGTCGGCCGCTTTCCTCAGTCGGAACGCCGGTGAAATTGTAGAGAGTCCTGCAATCAAGGCTCCGGTGATGCGCCGTCTAAACCTGGTGCCTGGCGGCCGTGACATGGTTGATATTTCGAATGGAAGGTATGACGTCAAGCCATCCTCATACAAAACGATCTCGGCTTCCGGGTATGAGTCCAGCAGTATTTTTTCCGATGGCCGGTTAACGAAGCAGGCCCAGATTTCAACCGCGGAACTCGCGTCGATGCCAATTGTGTCTCGGATCAGACGATGGATCCGGAAAATTTGCAGTTGCCCATATTTGCGCTCGGACGTCAGAAGGTCGTATGCCCATATGATCCGTTTCCAGGTCCATACTGTAGACGCAAGTTCAGCAAGACCGGTCTTGAAATGCTCGGAAACGCCGGCCGTTTCATAAAGCAGGAGATAGTCCTCATGCTCCTCATCCGCCGGGGAGCTTCCGTCCATTGTTGACTGGCGAAGAGAGGCAACCAGGCTGAGCAATTGCCAGCTGCCAAAGACGCAGAATATTCGAACTGGCAATTTAAGGTCTCCAGATAGGATGGAAATAACGCCGCATGTTCCGCGATCTCAACCGCAAAATTGCTTCATGTCCGAAGACCGTGTGTGGCTCGGGGCGTTTCGCCAACTTCATAATACTG
>NZ_RZOM01000996.1:0-2301 GCF_003999175.1 Mesorhizobium sp. M7A.F.Ca.ET.027.03.2.1
GCCTGAGGTCGACGGCCTTTTGAATCATCGCCAGGCCTTCCTTGAGGTTCATGTTCATGTCGACCCAGGAATAGCCGAGATAGTTCAGCACCTGCGGCTGGTCGGGGAACAGTTCCAGCGCCTTGCGGAAGTTCGGCTCGGCCTTGGGCCATTCCTTCAGACGCTCATAAGCGATGCCGCGCTGGTAGAAGATGTTCCAGTTGGCCGCGGTCGGCGCCTTCAGCACCTCGACGGCCTTATCGTAGAGAGTGGCGGCCGAACGGAAATCGTCCTTCGAGGAATAGACGCCGCCGAGCGCCAGATAGGCGCGCATGTCATTGGGATGGGCGTCGACCAAGGCTTTCAGATGGGTGATCGCTTCTTCGTGACGGTCGAGATCGGCAAGATTGAGGCCGAGTTGCAGGTCCGAAAGCTCCTTCAGCGGCGAAGCGGCGGGAATCCGGCGATAGAGCGCGATGGCACCTTCGCCGTCCTTCAATTGCTCGGACACGGCGGCGAGTTGCACAAGGGCAGCGTCGCTGTCAGGCTTCAAAGCAAGCGCATATTGCAGATAGAGGCGCACGAACGGCTCGCCGCCGCCACGGTTGAGCGCGGTGGCGAGGTCGAGCAGGATTTCGGAGGCGCCATCGGATGGGCCGGCAACCAGCGGCGCAATCTTGTCGCCTTTTGCAATTCGGTCGCGCAAGGCGACGATTTCCAGCTTGCCCGGCGAAAACGCCTCGGCCTGGTCGAGCACCGACAGCGCCTTGGTCTTGTCGCCCTTGCGGACCAGGAACGAGGCGTAGGCCTGGGCATTGCGCATCCAGGTTTCGGGAGCGGCACCGCCGGCGGCGGTATCCTGCATGGTCGCGGCATAGATCGCCTCGGCCTTTTCGGGCATGCCGGATGCATCAGCGATCAGGGCGCGGTGGAACGACTTGAACAGGCCGAACCAATCCGGCCCCTGCAGCTTGTCGATGGACGCCATCGCATCGGCAGGCTCGCCGGCGCCTTGCTGCGCCCAGCCGGACATCACGCCGGAGATCAACCGGTCGAGATCGGATTCCAGCGACAGCTTGAGCCAGTACTGCGCCTTGGTGAAATCCTTCTTGTGGAAGGAATCGACGGCGAGCGCCAAGCGCGAGAAACGCTCGACGTCAGGCACTTCCTTGAGCTTGTCAGCATAGACCAGGGATTCGTCGAAGCGCCCTTGCGCGATCAGCGACAGCATCAGGCTCTGCTGCAGGCCGGTGTCGCTCGGGTCGAAGGCCAATGCTTGCTTGTAGTAGGCGATGGCGCTGTCGAGGTCGTTGTCGCCCTCGGCGATCCGGGCCGCCAGATAAGCGCCCGAAAACGACGTGATCTTGACCGGTTCGGTGGTTTGCTTGGCATAGGCCGGCAAAGCCGAGATCGCCATGCCGGTCACAATTGCCAGCCTTGTCAGCCAGCGCGCACGTCCTTGCCGCATCATATCCCTTTCAGCCAGGCGCCATCTCCGCATCAGCGGGATCGGCGTAGACTCGATCTTTCCAGGCAAAGCATGGCCTTTTTGGGGTCGCGCTTCAATCCGCCTCGAATTCACAATCCGGGCACCCGATTAACAAATCATGGCGACAGGCACCAGTTTTCCGGTCTTGAATTTCGGTGTTGGCCCTGCACGGCGCCGAAGATATCGCAGATTCGACCCCTGAGCTCGGCTTCGACCGCTAAGGCTCGGGGCCAATATCAACCCTCGGCTGGCGCGGCGGACCGCTGCACCAGCGTGTCGCTATATCCACCGGCCGCTATCGTGCTGCACAGTTCGTTCCATTCGCAGCCGCCGCAGGCCTTGCGTACAAGGCCAGCCGAAAACGCCTGCCGCATCCGGGCTAAGGTCCCCGTGTCGAGATCGAGGTGGGTGCCGACCCGGATTGGCCGCGCCAGCAATTCCTCTACATCCAGCCCGGCGAGCCGGTCCCGCTCGACGACGCTCTCGTTGAGGCAGTGAGGTTCCGTCTCGTCGAGCAATGGAGCGCAGACATCATCGGGGCCGGAAACGAGGAGGATGTCCTCGCCCCGGCTCAGGCGCTCCGCGACGCGATCATAATTGGCGGTGAAGGCGGGGCTGTATCCCTTGCCCACATAGGTGAGCAGGCAAAGGAGATGATGGGCGCGCAGCTTGATCGTCACGGATTGGCCGGCTTGGCCTTGCCGCCGGGAAGGGCCATGAGGGTCGCGGCACCCAGCGCTGACTTGAGCAAGCCGCCGACGATGAACGGCAGGAAGCCGAAGGTAACGGCCTGTTCGGCTCCAATCATGACGGCAAGCCATGCTGTGCCCAGC
>NZ_RZOM01000997.1:0-2293 GCF_003999175.1 Mesorhizobium sp. M7A.F.Ca.ET.027.03.2.1
GAAGATCTGAATGCCGCTCGGAATGGCGATCATCATCGAGGAAGCGGTAAAGAAGCTTTCGCCGAGCTGCGGCAGGCCGGTAGCGAACATGTGGTGCACCCACAGGCCGAAGGAAAGAAAACCGATCGCGATCAACGACAGGACGATCCCGAGATAGCCAAAGATCGGGCGGCGAACGAAGGTCGGCAGGATCGCGGAGACGAAGCCGGTCGCCGGAATGAAGATGATGTAGACCTCGGGATGGCCGAAGAACCAGAACAGATTCTGCCACAGCAGTGCATCGCCGCCTGCAGCGGGATCGAAGAATTTCGTGCCGACCAGGCGGTCCAGGATCAGCATTGTGCTCGAGACCATCACGGCCGGCATGGCGAACAGGATGACGAAAGCCGTGACGAGGACGGACCAGACATAGAGCGGGATGCGGTCAAGCGACATGCCGGGAGCACGTTGTTTGAACACTGTCGCGATGATCTCGACCGCTACCGCGAGCGCGGACACTTCAGTGTAGGTCACCATCTGCGCCCAAAAATCGGGGCGCTTGCCGATGCCATATTCGGGTCCGGCGAGCGGTACGTAGGAAAACCAGCCGGCATCCGCACCGGTTTCGAAGGCGAAGGCGATCCAGATCATCAGCCCGCCGGAAAGATAGACCCAGTAGCTGAATGCATTGAGCCGCGGAAAGGCGACATTGCGAGTGCCGATCATCAGCGGCACCAGGTAAATGGCGAAAGCTTCCATCACCGGCACGGCGAACAGAAACATCATCGTCGTGCCATGCATGGTGAACAGCTGGTTGTAGAGATCGGGGCCGATGTGGCCGGCCTCAGGCTGGGCAAGCTGGAAACGCATGGCGAGCGCTGATAGACCCGCAAGGATGAGAAACAGGAAAGCCGTCACGATATAGCGCCGTCCGATCAGCTTGTGATCGACCGTGACCAGCCAGCCGTAGAAGCCTTTCGGCGTTCGCCAGGCATGCCCCAGAAAGGCGCGCAGTCTCACCTCTTCGAGGCCGGTGTCACGGATACCTTTCAGGCCCTCCTGGGTATGCTCGGCCGGCTTTCTCCCAAAGCCGCTCATTCGAGGCTTCCGAGATAGGCGACGACCGCGTTGAGATCGTCGGCGCTAAGGGCAATGCGCGGCATCTTGGCGCCGGGCTTTACCGACTGTGGATCGGCAATCCAGGCGGCGAGCGCGCCAGGGGTCATGGCCAGCGTATCTGCGGCCAGTGCACGTCGGCTGGCGAGATGCGTAAGATCAGGACCGACCGTTCCGCTGGCAGGCGTGCCTCTTATCGTATGGCAGAGCGCACAGCCGGTGAAAAGAAATGCCTGTTGGCCGCGGCGTTCTTCCTCGCCGCCAGGCGCGGATGCGACGGCGTTTTGCCTGGATTGCCA
Source organism: Mesorhizobium sp. M7A.F.Ca.ET.027.03.2.1 (assembly GCF_003999175.1). Taxonomy (NCBI): domain Bacteria; kingdom Pseudomonadati; phylum Pseudomonadota; class Alphaproteobacteria; order Hyphomicrobiales; family Phyllobacteriaceae; genus Mesorhizobium; species Mesorhizobium sp. M7A.F.Ca.ET.027.03.2.1. The sequence continues at coordinate 1,395 of NZ_RZOM01000997.1, forward strand.
TGCGTCGAACGCTTCGCGGCTTTCCGCGATGACGGTGATGGCCATATGGGCGTGCTGATAGCCGCAGAATTCGGCACACTGGCCACGATAGATGCCGGGCTTATCGGCGATGAGGGTAAGCTGGCTTGGCCGGCCCGGAATGAGATCGCGCTTACCGGCAAGTTTCGGCACCCAGAAGCTATGAATAACATCGAGCGAATCGAGTTCGACCTTGACCGGTTCGCCAACCGGGACATGGATTTCATTTGCCGTGACGATCGATTGCGAGGGATCATTACCGGCATACCGGACCTCCCACCACCATTGGTGCCCCGTGATCCGCACGGCAAGCGTTTCCGTTCCGCTCAGCGAAGCAATGGATTTGCCGGCGAAAAAACTCGCTATCGTCATCATGACGAGCACCAGAACGGTCAGCGCAACGGCGCTGCCGACAGCGCGGGTAAATCGGCGCTCCTGATGTGAATCGATCTCGAGCGGCGAGCGCGTTGTCTCGGAGAGGCGGCGACGCAAAAGCGCTGCCGCCAAGACCAGCATGACAAGCAGCCACGTGGCCGCCGCGACTGCGCTGAAAGACCAGATCAGATCAAGGATTCTCCGGGCGTTCGCACCGTGTGCATGGAGGGCCGATTGCCGATCGCCGCAACGTCGACGCTGCGCTGACCCACCTCAAACGCGGTTGCGCAGCCTTTCCCGGAACAATGCCAGTCAGGATTTGCGTTGGACATGTAAAGGCAAGCGACATTTGCGGTCATGTCCGCCTGCGAGAGCGGGCCAACGGACTCATGCACCTCGCCATGAAGAATCCACCATCGTTGCCAAGGCCATAACGCAGCTGGCTGAAAAAGGATGCTTGGCAACACCGCCCGGTGAAAACCGACGTGAAGCGGTGCGGGTTAGAC
>NZ_RZOM01000998.1:0-2291 GCF_003999175.1 Mesorhizobium sp. M7A.F.Ca.ET.027.03.2.1
GAAGAAATTCTTGTCGAGCGGCGTGACTTCGCTACGCACCGCCTCGATGACTTCGCCCGCCGAGATGTCGGCACTCGCCGATGATGCAGGATGCAAGCCGGCCTGGCCGAGCGATTGCACCGCGCTGCGGAAGGCCTTGCCGGTGCGGCGCTGGGCATGGGTCGAGGCGCCTTTGCCGGCCCACCAGCCGCTGGCCAGCGCCCAGGATGAATTGACGGCGCCGCCGCCTGATAGCGCACCGGTCATCATCTCGCGGCTGGCGGCATCGCCGGCAACATAGAGGCCGGGCACGCCGGTGGCGCAATCGTCGGAGACGATGTCGATGCCGCCGGTGCCGCGCACCGTGCCTTCGGCGCGCAAGGTGATGCGGAACAGTTCGCTGAACGGATCGATGCCGGCGCGGTCATAGGGCACGAAGCAGTTCGGCTGGCCCTGGCGCAACCAGCCTTGCAGCGCCGGCTCGGCCTGATCGAGCCGCGCGTAGACCGGGCCGTCGATCAGCGCGCGCGCCACTTCCTCCTCGCGGTCGCCGATGCCGTTACGCAACGGCTCGCCGGTCGGCCCGAGGATCGGCGAGCCGTCCTCGCGATGGAACGAGGCCCAGCGGAACGGCAGGCCCTTGTTCAGCGATGAGCCATAGGGCGCCAGCGTATATTTGCCGGTGAACTCCATGCCCGACAGGCTGGCGCCGGCCTCCGCCGCCATCAGATAGCCGTCGCCGGTCAGCCCGGTCGCGCCGAGGATGCGCTCGCGGAAAGCGCAGCCGCCGGTCGCCAGCACCACCGCTTTGGCATCGACGCGCCAGTCCTGTCCGATCTGCCTGGCGACACCGGCGGCGCCGACGATGGCATCGCCGTCGGACAGAAGTTCGAGCGCTGGGTGATGGTCGAGCACGGTGACGCCGGCCAACAGCACCCGGCGGCGCATGAAGCGCATGTAGTCCGGCCCGCGCAGATTGGCGATGTAGAGCCGGCCGTCATCCTCGCTCGGAAATGGATAGCCCCATTCGGACAGCCTGAGCAGATTGCGGTAGGCGGTATCGACGCAGCGCAGCATCCAGCGCGGGTCGGCGAGTTCGCCGGTGCGCTGCCAACGCCGCTCAACGACGGCATGCCTGTTGTCGCCCGGCGGCACGCACCAGGTGCCGGTGTTGGAGGGCGCGGTGGCGCCACTGGTGCCGAGATAACCTTTGTCGGCCAGCACCACCTTGGCGCCGCTCTCGGCCGCAGCGACAGCCGCCCAGGCCGCTGACGGGCCGCCGCCCAGAATCAGCACGTCGGCCTGGAGCAGCAAGCTGTCGGAAGCGGATTTTTGCGGCTTGTGCATGGACACCTGGCGAATGCGTCGAGGACGGCGCTAGGCCGCGCGGGCCGCGCTGGAAGACCAGACCGGCTCGTTGCCGGCGCTCCACTTGATGTTGCAGCCGATCGACGGCACCTGGCTGGCAGCGGGCCTGCCGCCCTCCAGCACCGTGTCGACCGCTGCGCGCAGATCGGCACCGGTCACCGGCTTGCCATTGCCCGGCCGCGCATCGTCGAACTGGCCGTGATAGGCGAGCCGCCGGTCAGTGCCGAACAGGAAGAAATCGGGTGTGCAGGCGGCGCCGTAGGCCTTCGCCGTCTGCTGCGACGCATCCTTGAGATAGGGGAAAGAATAGCCGAATTTTTCGGCCTCTTCGCCGATGCGGGCCAGCGTCTCCTCCGGATGCGCCTCATGGTCATTGGCGTTGATCGCCACCACTTGCAGCCCCTTGCCCGCATAATCCCTGGCGAAAGCGGCAAGCTGCTCACGGATCAGCACGACGAACGGGCAGCGGTTGGAGATGAAGGCGACGAGCAACGCCGGCTTGGCGTCGAAATCGGCGAGGCGGTGCAGCACGCCTTGCGCGTCGGGCAGCAGGAAATCGGCCGCCCTGGTGCCGAGGTCGATCGGATTGGACTCTGTCTTCGGCATCGATGCGCGCTCCCTTTGTGCAGCCGGTTTTCACAGGCCAAGGTGCGAGCGCTTTGAACGTTCGCAGTTAGTCTATGAATTTAGTATAATTATAGGCTGGAGAGCACATTCACGGTCAACGGCGCGGCTTAGAATATCGTGCCAATGTTTCGTGCCGAGCCGGCAAGTTTGTTCGAGCAGCAGCCGATCTAAAGAAATTCGGACGGATAAGGTTTTATCGCGGGCTACAGGGTCTGCCCGCGAGACGATGTCATCGCAGGCGAACCTTCCGCGACCATCAGGGCATCATTATCCCTTGGGATAGAGCGCCTTCGCCAGGTCGCGGATCGCATCTGATG
>NZ_RZOM01000999.1:0-2291 GCF_003999175.1 Mesorhizobium sp. M7A.F.Ca.ET.027.03.2.1
GCGCCCGGCGCTGCCAAGGCTCGACGAAGTGTGGCGCCTGGTCTTTGGCGGCGCCATCTTCGTCGCGCTCTACACCGTCATGCTCAATTTCGGCGAACTGACCGTCTCTGCCGGTGCCGCCGGCTTCATCATCAATGTCAGCCCGATCTTCACCGCCATCATGGCGATGGTCCTGCTGGGCGAGCGCTTTTCGGGCATGGCCTGGGCCGGCACGGTGATTTCCTTCGCCGGCATTGGCGTCATCGCCATGGCCGACGGGAATGGACTGTCTTTTAACACCGGTGCTCTTCTGGTGCTTGGTTCGGCCTTGTGCTCGGCCGTCAACACCATCGTCCAGAAGCCGCTGTTTGCCCGCCATCATCCGTTGACCATCTCCGCTTCGAACATGGTGCTCGGCGCACTATGCCTGGCGCCCTTCCTGCCGTCGGCCTTTTCGCAGGCGGCGGTTGCCGACGCAGCAGGCCTCGGCGCCGTCATCTTTCTTGGCATCGTGCCCAGCCTGATCGCCTATGCCGCCTGGGCGACCGCACTGTCGCGTCTGCCCGCCGCACGTGCCTCCAACTTCCTCTATCTGGTCTCGCCGATGTCCGCGCTGATCGGCTTCTTCTGGCTGGGCGAAGTCCCGACGCTGCTCGGCATAACCGGCGGCGCGCTGGCGCTGGGCGGTGTCATCGTGGTGAATTTGAAGAGATGAATATTGCCGGCCGTCCGCTTCCCTCATTCGGGAACGATGCCTCGGTCAAACGCGTTTAGCCCGTGTTTATTCGACGGAGGTCCGAATGCCGGGTGCAACGACGCACCGACGCATGCAACTGGGTGATCTATCCATTTTCTATCGCGAGGCAGGGCCGCCAGAAGCACCTGTCTTGCTGTTGCCGCACGGCTATCCCTGCTCTTCGTTCCAATTCCGCCGACTGATGCCGGCGCTCGCCGACCGCTGGCGAACGATTGCATTCGACTGGCCGGGCTTCGGATACAGTGGCACGCCCGATCCGGCCGCCTTTGGCTATGATTTCGACGCCTATTGCGACGTGCTTTCCAAACTTGCCGATGAATTCGGTCTCGAACGCTACGCCTTGTGGCTGCATGATTACGGCTCGCAGATAGGACTCCGGCATTCGATCTCGCACCCCGAGCGGATCAGTGCCCTGATCATCCAGAACGGCGACATCTACGAGGACGTGCTTGGTCCGAAATACGCCACGATCAAGGCTTGGTGGACCGACAAGACGCCCGACAAGCACCGTCCGCTCGAGGCCGCGGTAAGTGAGGACGGGTTCCGGGCCGAGTTCATCGGAGAAGTGGCTGACGACATCGCCACGCGCGTGGCGCCCGATCTCTGGAGCCTTCACTGGCCACTGATGAACACGCCGGTTCGTCGGCAGATCGCCGTCGGTCTGATGGAGAAGCTGGAAGCCAATCTCACCTGGTTTCCGCGCTACCAGGCTTATTTGCGTGAACACCATCCGCCCACGCTGATCGTTTGGGGGCCAGAGGACGGCTATATGCCCGCGGCGTCGGCACGGGCCTATCATCGCGATCTGCCCGATGCGGAACTGCATCTGATCGAGGGGGCGGGTCACTGGCTGCTGGAGACACATTTCGACGACGCGCTGCCGCTGGTCCGCGATTTCCTGGCTCGTGTTCACGGCTGATCTCACCCGGCGTCCGCTATGCCCAGTTTGCTGTCCGCCTGACTGAAGGAGAACCTCATGCCGACCAAACCGACCATCGCGCGCATCTGGCGCGGCCGCACCCGCCGCGACGTCGCCGACGCCTATGAGCCATACCTGCGTGCCGAGGGTATTCCGCCCCTCGAGAAGACAGCGCTTGGCGTCCAACTGCTGCGCGAGGACCGCGATGCCGAGACGTGGTTCACAACCATCTCGTATTGGGCCGACATGCAGGCGATGACCGCCTTTACCAAAGGCGAACCGACCAAAGTCCATCATCTGGACCGCGATCCCGAGTTCCTGATCGAACTGCCGGAGCGGATCGACATCCACCGGATACTCGTCGATCGCCAGGGACTGCGCTGAACGGCGAATCTGGTGGTTCGCAATCTCGCCTTCTTCGCGGTGATGTCGCTGATCTGGGGTCTGACCTGGGCGGCGATCAAGCTCGGTCTCGATGACGTGCCTCCGCTCCTGCTGGCGGCGGCACGCTATTTGCTGACCGCTGCGCTTCTGGCAACAGCGGTGCGTGGAGCCGGCGCGGCGTTCGCCCACGGGCGAACGGGGCGGACGATAATCTCGGCATTGCTGGTCAACACCAGCACCTACGAGCGGTGA
>NZ_RZOM01000099.1:0-9647 GCF_003999175.1 Mesorhizobium sp. M7A.F.Ca.ET.027.03.2.1
CGCCACCACCGAGGCCAGTCCGCTTTCCAGAAAATAGACGGCCTCGATCTTCTGCCCCGCGGTCTCCATCGGCGCGCGCAACTCCAGGAAAACGCTCGCCAGATGTGGCCTCAGCCGCGCGAAATCGTCCGCGCTCATGCGGCGAAGCAATTCGCTCTTGGCTTGCAGTATCTGGTAATCCACGAGACTCTTTTCCCTTGGGCAAGAGCACTGGAATCTCTTAGCCGGCCGCGCCCGTCGAACGAGCGGACGGTAACGAACCATAGACTTCGTCTCGCGCAGCACTAGACGAGCCGGCGTGTTGGTATGAAACCGACAGTTACTGCTGAAGACTCGAAGGCCTTGTTGGCTGACCATCTTTCGCCAGCAAACGAGCCTCCCGCAGGATAGAGGCGCGATCGAACCCGAGGAGCGATATGATATCATGTATCTGTTGTTCAGCGGCGCCTGTATCCCGCGCAAGCGCGGTTATCGCGACTACTGGCAGACCGGGGTGCTCGGGCTCCTTCGCCATGCAACGCCATGCCTCGTGATGGACAAGAGCGATGGTCACTCCCAAGCGTCAACGCCCAAACTGTGCTGCTGACGATTGCCCTTTGTACGCTTCCGTACAGAGCTTTGCGAGTCAATTCGGGCCGAGGCTGATTTGAGGGTTCTTGCGTCCTTGCGTCGTCCGTCCGTCGCCCCGAAATTCTTCGGAACGATTGCCCGGCTGAGATGTTCAAATATTCCACCCAACAGGAGTTCGAACGATGGATCACACCAACCACGTACGCCTCACAAGCACCGAACTGACGCCAGACATTCTCGAAGACGCCACCATTTACGACGCGGATGACAACAAGGTCGGCAGCGTTTCGCATGTCCACGGGTCTGGAGCCGCCAGTCAGGTCGTCATCGATGTCGGCGGCTTTCTCGGCATAGGTGCCAAGCCGGTGGCCGTTCCCGCGAGCCAATTGGAATTCATGCGCGATGAAGACGGCGACGTTCACGCGGTGACGAACTGGACCAAGGATCAGCTCAAGAACATGCCCGAGCATCACGATGCATGATTTTGAGGACTTCACCTTGAACGGGAGCGGCCGTTCGGCCGCTCTCTGAACGTCCTTGGGCGCGACAGGATTGACAGACGATGCGGCGCGAGACCGGAGCCTGCTTCTGCGGAGGAATCGCCGCAGCCATGGACGGAGAGCCTTTCTGGATATGCTACGATCACGACGACGATTGCCGCCGGGCCATCGGAAGTCCGATGACAATTTGGGTCGGTTACCGGCCAGAGCAATTTCAGCTTCTTAGAGGGGCACCGAAGGCCTTTTCCAAAACGCCAGGCGTCACCCGCACGTTCTGCCCGGACTGTGGAAGCTCGATAGGCTATAGCGACGAAGGTCTGCCGGACGAGTTCTACGTGGCGGTCGGTTTTCTTGACAAACCTGAAGGTTTTCGGCCGCAAGCCCATGCCTATTGGGATCTGAGGCTACCGTACATCGAGTTTGATGACAGCCTGCCACGCATCGACCGATATTCGAGGAAGCGCGACCCGAAGTTGGGCAACCCGCGCGACCGGTAGTCGCCGTGCAAGGCGCGAGGGCATCGGCGGAACCTGACGATCGCTAACGGGTTATTCGGGCAGACCCGTCGGGTGCCACCATGCCATCGACCGTGATCCGAAACGCACAATACGACCCCGCCACCAGGATCCTCTCGGTCTGGTTTGTTCCGAGCGGCAATGCCGCTTTCACCAAAGCTTCCTCAAAAGGCCGCTTCTTCAATGAATTCATCCGAGATCGCCATCGGTACCGCCGCGTGGCGTGACAAGTTCGGACATGAGCAGACGATGCACGGAACCTGACCCGCACCGTCTCGTTGACGTCTCGTCGAAGCAAACCAGGCAATGACAATTCATCTGGATATGCTCGGGACCGGCAAAGATCGATCGGAACAGCCTACAAAGGAGTTCAAGAGCCATGACGGCCAAGAAGCAGAAGACCGAAAGCAAGGACAAGAAGGCGCTGCGCTTGGCAGAGACCACCGACGTCTCACCCAAGCAGGCCAAGGAGCTTATGCAAAAGCATGGCAAGGACAGCCCCAAGGTCGAAAAAGAAGCCAGAAACTTCAAGGCGGAAGGATAGGATCCGCATTGAGGCCCGGCTTGCATGACCCATGCAGGGGATCGGCCGCCAGGCAATTCGGGATTAAGGGGGTTCGCCGGCCTTTTCGGCCGCGAGCGCAAAGGGGAAGTGCAGCACCAGGTTGCGGTTCTCGTCAAAAATCTCGAAGGCCAATCCGGTACGCAGCGGCTTGCCATGCAGCAGCTCTTCGGCGAGGATTTCCTTCGCCGACGCCATCGCGTTTTCCTCGGCGCTCGCGAGATCAGAAAATTCCTGGCCCTCGGGATCCTCCTGCAAGCTTCCGCTCTCATCTCGAAGGTCGAAAAAGTACCTGGACATGCCGACTGAACTCCTCATTGCGATGATAGAATCGGAAGCGCCAGCCTCAGATTTCAGTGCCTGATGTACCTGGATTGTCGAAGAGCACAGCCAGGCCATGCTCGATGGCGCAGGCCGCAATCAGATCATCGAAGGCCTCTCCCGAAAGCGGGCAACTTGGCATCACCTCCCGAATTGCGGTTCCGGCCTTGGCGGTAGAGATCACATCGTGGCGTTTCTTGCGTGTCTCGACATATTGCTGGACCAGGATTTTCAGGCGCCTCACCGCAACATCGTCCGTAAACATGGATTCCTCAGCCAATGCCTGAAGTATGGCTGTCGGCGTGATCATCGTGCCGACGGTCTCGGGGTTAGCCGAGATTGCTCGCACAATATTTCCATGGGCAGTTGGTTCCCCCGACCGCTTGCTTGGTAATTTTCGAACAGGGAATGCCCTTGCCCGCGCTTTTGCCGAGCCGAAGCCGAGTTTCCGATGCCAATGGCGAGCCTTCAGGCTTGCATCACCTTGCGGCTGTGACGTGCAACGACACTTTCCTCATTGGTCGCAATCACGCGCACCTCCACCTTGCTCTCGGGACGACTGATGATTTCGGCGTGGATGTCGTTGGCGCGTTCTTCAAGCACCACGCCAAGCCAGGTCAATTTTTCGCATATGGCCTTGCGGATGGACGCGGACCGTTCGCCGATGCCGGCGGTGAACACGAGGCATTCAAGACCACCCATCGTGTTTGCAAGCGCTGCTGCTTCCTTCGCCGCGCGGAAGGCAAAAAGCGCCATCGCCTCTTGGGCGCGAGGATCGTTGCTCGCTTCCAGCGTCCTCATGTCGCCCGAAATACCGGATACGCCGAGCAGTCCCGACTTCTCGTAGAGCATCGTCTGCAGCTCCTCAGCCGCGATGCCTCTTTCCAGCAGGAAGTACAACAGCACGCCGGGATCGATGGCGCCGCACCGCGTGCCCATGACGAGGCCATCCAGGGCCGAAAACCCCATCGTCGTATCGATGCTCTTGCCCTGCTGCAAAGCACAAAGGCTGGCACCATTGCCGAGATGGGCGACGATGGTGCGTTTCGCCGCAAGAGTTGGCGATATCCCGCTGAGCCGCCCGGCGATGTATTCATAGGAGAGACCGTGAAACCCGTAGCGGCGCAAGCCTTGCCCTTCATATTGGCGCGGAAGGGCGAAGCGCCGCACCAGCGGATCGATCGTCTGGTGGAAAGCGGTGTCGAAACATCCGACCTGTGGCAGGTCCGGTTGCAAGGCGGCTATTGCACGGACCGGCGCAAGACTGCGAGGCTGATGCAGCGGAACGAGCGGCGTCAACCTGTCGATGGCGTCGATGATGTCCGGGGTCAGACGGACAGGTTCGATGAATTCGCTTCCGCCATGCACGATGCGATGGCCGGCGCAGAGCAGGTTCCTTTCGCCGATTTCGCCCTGCACCCAATTCAGCATCTCGCCTATGGCTGCGTCACGCGGCCTGTCGGTGGCGAGCTGCCGATCGCACTGCACCGTTCCGTCGGCCGCTTTTGCGCGGAGGGTGGGGATGTCACCCAGGTCCAACGTGCCGCGCGAAACGAGCTGCAGAGCCTGCGACGAGACAAGATCGTAAAGCGCGAACTTGATGCTGGACGAACCGGCATTCAATGCCAGGATCGATTGGCGCATCATTGGCGCGCCTTTGCCGCGCCTTTGTCGGGCCAGCTCCATTTCTGGATTTCGGGCATATCCTCGCCGCGCTCGCGGACATAAGCCCTGTGCTTCACCAACCGGCCGTGGAGTTCGCCGGCAAGCTCTTCGGCCCTTTCGGCCAGTCCCGGCACGCGTTCGATGGCGGCAAGCGCGAGGTGGTAGCGATCGAGTTCGTTGAGCACCACCATGTCGAACGGCGTCGTCGTGGTGCCCTCCTCTCGGAAGCCATGCACATGCATGTTGTCATGGTTGGCGCGACGGTAGGTCAGGCGATGAATGAGATAGGGATAGCCATGATAGGCAAAGATGACAGGCCGTGTCTTCGTGAACAACGTATCGAAGTCTCCATCGGCGAGCCCGTGCGGATGCTCCGTGTTCGACTGCAGCGTCATCAGGTCGACGACGTTGACGACGCGGATCTTCAGGTCGGGGACCGCAGAGTGCAGGATGTCGGTCGCGGCCAACGTTTCCAGGGTCGGCACGTCGCCGGCGCAGGCCATGACCACATCGGGCGCCTCGCCCTGAGCAACCGTACCGGCCCATTCCCAGATGCCCGCCCCCGCCTTGCAATGCGCTTCGGCTTCTTCAATGGACAGCCATTGCGGTGCCGGCTGCTTGCCGGCGGTAATGACATTGATGCGGTTATAGGTTCTCAGGCAATGATCGGTGATCCACAGCAGGGTGTTGGCATCCGGCGGAAAATAGAGCCTTACCGTATCGGCCTTCTTGTTGGCGACCAGATCGGCAAAGCCCGGATCCTGATGGCTGAAACCATTGTGATCCTGCCGCCAGACATGCGAGGTCAAAAGGTAATTGAGCGAGGCGATCGGCTTGCGCCAGGCAAGCTCGCCGGAGGTCTTCAGCCATTTGGCATGCTGGTTGACCATCGAATCGACAATGTGGATGAAGGCTTCATAGCAGGAGAACAGGCCGTGGCGGCCGGTGAGCAGGTAGCCTTCAAGCCAGCCCTGGCAGAGATGCTCGCTGAGCACCTCCATGACACGTCCGTCACGGGAAAGATGGACGTCGTAGGGTTCGATGCGCTGCATCCAGAGCCGATCGGTAACTTCGAACACCTTGTCGAGGCGGTTGGATGACGTCTCGTCCGGCCCCATCAGGCGAAAATTCCGCGCCTCGGCATTGAGGCGGAACACCTCGCGAAGATAGCTTCCGCAAATCCGCGTCGCTTCAGCGATGACGCCTCCCGGACGAGGCACTTCCAGCGCCAGGCTTTTCCAGTCGGGAAGCACAAGATCGCGCTTCAACAGTCCGCCATTCGCGTACGGGCTTGCGCCCATGCGCTTTGTCCCTGTTGGCGCAAGTGCCGCGAGCTCCGGCAACAGGTGCCCGCTTTCATCGAACAGCTCTCCCGGTTCGTAGCTTCGCATCCAGTTTTCGAGGATCTTGCGGTGGCCCTCATTTCCGCGTGCGTTCGACACCGGCACTTGATGCGAGCGCCAGAAACCCTCGACCTTCTCGCCATCGACCTCCCTGGGACCTGTCCATCCCTTGGGGCTGCGCAGCACGATCATCGGCCATTGCGGGCGTTGACCATCCCATCCCGGAGCCCGGGCCTGTTCCTGAATGGACCGGATGCGATCGAGCACCGTGTCGAGTGTCGCGGCCATCGACTGGTGCATGGCAAGCGGCTCGTGGCCTTCGACGAAGAACGGTTCGTAGCCATAGCCGGCGAAAAGATTTCGCAACTCCTGATCGTCCATGCGGCCGAGGATCGTTGGATTGGCGATCTTGTAGCCGTTGAGATGCAGGATCGGCAGGACGGCGCCGTCCGAGGCTGGGTTCAGGAACTTGTTGGAATGCCATGCCGCCGCGAGCGGACCGGTCTCGGCTTCACCGTCACCAACGACGCAGGCAACCACCAGATCCGGGTTGTCGAAGGCCGCACCAAAGGCGTGAACCAATGCATATCCCAATTCACCACCCTCATGGATGGAGCCTGGCGTCTCGGACGCGGCATGGCTTGGCACGCCGCCGGGGAAGGAAAACTGCCGGAACAGTTTCCTGAGGCCGTCTTCGCCCTGCCCGATATCGGGATAGATCTCGCTATAGGTGCCCTCGAGCCAGGTGTTGGCGACCATTGCGGGGCCGCCATGGCCCGGCCCGCAGATAAACAGAGCATCGAGGTCGCGTTCGCGTATGACGCGGTTCAGATGCACGTAGAGAAAGTTCAGCCCCGGCGTCGTGCCCCAATGGCCAAGCAGCCGCGGCTTGACGTGTTCGGCCTTCAACGGTTCGCGCAACAGCGGATTGTCGAGCAGATAGATCTGGCCGACCGAGATGTAATTCGCGGCGCGCCAGTAGCGGTCCATGAGGTCGATCCGTTCGTGGCCGATGGCCTGCGGCGTCGCGGCAGCCTTGTCGTTCATCGACATCTCCAGCTTCGGTTCGCTGGTGATAACTGGGGCATCTTTGCGCTTGAGCAACCCCCGACTGTCGCGTTCGGGTCGGCGTCACGACCCACGCGGCCGAGAGACCGGACGCCATCTCGGCCGGGTTTGCGGCCCTGTCCGCAAATAGGCGGGAACCTTGAAGTCCTCCGGCGGTTAGAAACTGGAATCGCGAAGGCCAGGCTCAAGGCAGGTACCGCGAAGGATAGCCTCGAAGCGTTGCACCAAAGGGAGCTAAAAGATGCTCGATCTTCCTCGTGCCCGTGATCGAATGGTCAATATCCATGTCGGCCGGCGTGGCATTCATGACCGTGAGATTCTGCAGGCAATGCGCGAAGTTCCGCGAGAGGCCTTCGTCGAACCCGGCTTCGAGGAATTTGCTTACGAAGACACGCCGCTGCCGATCGCCGATGGCCAGACCATATCGCAACCCTACATTGTCGCGTTCATGATCGAGATGGCGGATGTCAAACCGGGTGACCATGTGCTCGAAATCGGCACCGGCTCGGGATACGCGGCCGCGGTGATGAGCCGGATCGTCGAACAGGTCTACACGATAGAGCGTCATCCCGGTTTGGCCGAAGCCGCGAAGCGGCGGTTTGAAAAACTCGGCTACCAAAACATCGAGGTTCGGACAGGCGATGGCACCAAGGGCTGGCCGCAGGCGGCGCCGTTCGACGCCATCGTGGTGACAGCCAGTGGTCCCGGCGCACCGCTCGCCCTTCAGGAGCAACTCGATGTCGGCGGCAGGCTCGTCATTCCGGTCGGCGACGACCCGGATTTGCAACGTCTGCTCAAAGTCACCCGGACAGGCGCCGCAACCTATAGCGAGGAGGATTTCGGCGGCGTGCGCTTCGTCCCTCTGATCGGCGAGCAGGGTTGGTCGGAAAACGGCACGGCCACCGACGTTGGTCGTCCGCTTCGACATCCCCATCCGATCAGCCTGCCTGATATGATCGCGGCCGCGGCCGAACCCCTGCCCGATTTCGACGATCCAGCCTTCGGCGCATTGTTCGATCGGTTCGCCGACCGGCGCATTGTTCTGCTTGGCGAGGCAAGCCATGGCACGTCCGAATTCTACAGGGCGCGCGCGGCGATCACCCGCAGGCTCATCGAACGCCACGGCTTCACCATCGTCGCGGTCGAGGCAGACTGGCCCGACGCAGCGGCGATCGACCGCTATGTTCGCCATCGTCGGCCGCGAACCGGCACTGGCGCGCCATTCCAGCGATTTCCGACCTGGATGTGGCGCAACACCGATGTCGCGGCCTTCACCGACTGGATGCGCCGTCACAACGAGAAGCTAGAGCCTTCGGCGCAAGCAGGGTTCTACGGCCTCGACATCTACAATATGAGCGGTTCCATCGGCGCGGTCCTCGATTATCTCGACCGGGTCGATCCCCAGGCAGCCAAGATCGCGCGCGAACGCTATGGCTGCCTGACGCCCTGGCAACACGATCCGTCCACCTACGGCCGCGCGGTGCTCACCGCCGGTTATCAAAAATGCGAGAAAGCGGTGCTGGAACAATGCCGGGACTTGCTCGCCAAACAGCTCGAATATGCAAAAAGGGACGGCACCGACTTTCTCGACGCCAGTCAGAATGCCCGGCTGATCGCGTCCGCCGAACACTATTACCGGATCATGTACTATGGCGGCGCGGAGTCCTGGAACCTGCGCGACACGCACATGTTCGAAACGTTGGAACATTTGCTGCATGCCGGCGGCCCCAACGCCAAGGCCGTGGTGTGGGCGCACAATTCCCATATCGGCGATGCCCGCTTTACCGAGATGGGCGTCGTTAGGGACGAACTGAACATCGGCCAGCTCTGCCGGCAGCGTTTCGGGGATGAGGCAGCGCTGATCGGTATGGGCACGCATTCCGGCACTGTAGCGGCCGCCAGCGACTGGGACGGCAAAATGGAGATGAAGCAAATCCGCGCGTCGCACGCCGACAGCTACGAACGGCTTTGCCACGATTCCCTTGTGTCGCGGTTCCTGCTCGACCTCGGGCGCGACACAACGCTGCGTGAGCGGCTGCTGGAACGCAGGCTGGAGCGATTCATCGGGGTGATCTACCGGCCCGAAACCGAGCTGGGCAGCCACTATGCGGACGCTTCCCTGCCCCGGCAGTTCGACGCGTTCCTATGGTTCGACAAAACCGCGGCAGTGACGCCGCTTGGCCCGGAGCATGCAAGAACCGGCGTTCCCGACACCTACCCGTTCGGGCTTTAGCCGGCGCGCGGCGAACCAATGAAGAAGCTGAGGCGTGGAACCGGAACGAACTATCCGGTCTGCGATTTCAAACTGCAATCCCCGTCGAAGGAGTTTTCTCATGACCGGAACCAAACATCCGAAATGGAAGAAACCGAGCGATGCCGACTTGGCGAACAATCCTGGTATCGGGACTTCCAAGGGAACGATCAAGGAAGGCGAAGAGTTCGAGCTTGAGAACACGGTCGAAGGTGACGTCGAAAACGACACGACCGCCGCTGGCGGGATCGATCCAAGACAAAAAATGCGGACCAACAAATAGCTGCCCTGCGCGTCGCTGCGATCAACTGCGCCGGAAGGAGTGAACCATGCCACTTGCCCTTAGCAGTGCCGCCTTTGCCGAAGGCGGACAAATTCCCGAAAGATACACACGAGACGGCAAAAACGTATCGCCGCCGCTGAAATGGTCTGGAGTGCCAGACGAAGCAAAGAGCCTCGTTCTCGTCGTTCAGGATCCTGACGCGCCGAGCGGAACGTTTGGTCATTGGGCGGTGTTCAACATCTCCCCGGACACGAGGGAACTTCCCGAGGCCGAAAGCGGCAAGCCGGGTCCGGGCGCCCTCAGGCAAGCAACGAATGATTTTGGCAACGCCTATTACGACGGCCCTGAACCGCCGGTCGGACATGGCGTTCACCATTACCATTTCCGGCTGGCCGCGCTCGACACGCCGAGCCTTGCCATTCCAGCCAGCGTGGGCATCGAGCGCATCTGGCGGGAGGCGCAGAAACATTCGCTTGAGCAGGCTGAACTCATCGGAACCTACGAACGCAATTCGTAAGTTAATGACCAGGGGCGACCGAGGTGGCCTGCTGCACGGAACGGTTCTCCTC
>NZ_RZOM01000009.1:0-21683 GCF_003999175.1 Mesorhizobium sp. M7A.F.Ca.ET.027.03.2.1
CGATTACTACACCGGCCTGGTTTTCGAAATCGCGGCCGACAATGGCGACAGGCCGCTGGTCGGCGGCGGCCGCTATGACCGACTGCTGACCTTGCTTGGCGCGAAGACGCCTATCCCCGGCGTCGGCTTTTCTGTCTGGCTCGATCGCATCGAGGCATTGCGGGAGACGGCCCCATGATCACGCTGGCAATCCCGTCGAAAGGCCGACTGAAAGAACAGGCGCTGGAAGTACTGGCCAAAGCCGGCCTCGCCGTCAGCCTGCCCGGCGACGAGCGCAAATACCACGCCCGCGTCGAGGGTCTGGATGATGTCGAAGTGGTGTTCCTGTCGGCTTCCGAAATATCAGGCGAGATCGGCCAGGGCGCCGTCGATCTCGGCATCACCGGCGAGGATCTGGTGCGTGAAAACCTCGCCGATTGGGAAAGCCGCGCCGAAATCGTCGCCCGTCTCGGCTTCGGCAATGCCGATGTGGTGGTGGCTGTGCCGGACATCTGGCTCGACGTCGACACCATGGCCGATCTCGACGACGTCGCCGCCGATTTCCGCCAGCGCCATGGCCGGCGGCTGCGCATTGCCACCAAATACTGGCGGCTGACCCAGCAATTCTTCTCGCAGAAGCACGGCATCCAGGTCTATCGCATCGTCGAAAGCCTCGGCGCTACCGAAGGCGCGCCGGCGGCCGGTCTGGCCGATGTCATCGTCGACATCACAACCACCGGCTCGACGCTGCGCGCCAATCATCTCAAGGTGCTGGGCGACGGCCTCGTCCTGCGCTCGCAGGCCTGTCTGGTGGCGTCGAAGAAGACACGGGCGGCGGCCGATGAAGCGGTCCTGCGCGACATCGCGGCGAAGATGGCGGCTGCGGTCGGATAGGAATTATTTCCTTGACCGGTGAGGGCAGCTATGCTACATTTTTGCCCATGGTGCTGATTTGCGCCGGTGACCCGCCGCCCAGGCGGGTTTTTTCGTTTTGGCGCGCTTCGTCAGCCAACGCGAAGCTCCGGAGCATCGTTGACCGGATCGTTGCCCTGCCTCGACCATCGGCGGGATTTCCTCCACTCCGGCAGGCTGATAGGCTCGGCTAATGCATGTCGCCCAAAGTGATCTCGGTTTTGGGAGAACGACATGCATAAAAGCAAGGACCTAGAACGCGTCGCATGATTCTGTTTCAGCGCGACGCACTTAGTCCCGGGAGGAGAGAGCGATGCCGGTCAATCTCGACGAGCTGAAGAACGCCAGCAATTTGCGTGGACCCGGAGCGCGCGCTGGCGGTGTCTTCGTCGCACCCGTCGACAACAGGGCGCATGTCTCTGGCGAACGCAGCGTGCCGCTGCTCGACAAGACCATCCCCGCGCTGTTTTCCGACACCGTCAGCAAATACGGCACGCTCGACGCCGCTGTCTTCGTCGACCAGGACAAGCGCTTCACCTGGAGCGAACTGTCGGACACGGTGGACGCGCTGGCTGCCGGCTTCCTGGCGCTGGGGTTGGCAAAGGGCGATCGCGTCGGCATCTGGTCGCCCAACCGCTGGGAATGGCTGGTGACGCAGTTCGCCACCGCCCGCATCGGCCTGATCCTGGTCAACATCAACCCCGCCTATCGGTTGACCGAGCTCGACTATGCGCTGAACAAGGTCGGCTGCAAAGCGCTGGTCACCGCTGCCAGGTTCAAGACGTCAGACTATCTCGGCATGATCGAGACGCTGGCACCCGAGATCGCCAAGGCCACGCCGGGCAAGCTCAAGGCGCAAAAACTGCCGGCGTTGAAGATCGTCATCCGCATGGGCGACGAGAATTCGCCCGGCATGTTCAATTTCGGCGACGTGCTGGCCATGGCCGGGCGTGACGAGCACGACAGCCTCGACCGCATCTCGGAGAAGCTGAAGCCGGGCGAGGCCATCAACATCCAGTTCACCTCAGGCACCACGGGAGCCCCCAAGGGCGCGACGCTGACCCACAACAACATCGTCAACAACGGCAATTTCGTCACTTCGGCGATCAAGCTGACCGTCGACGACCGGCTGTGCATACCGGTGCCGCTCTATCACTGCTTCGGCATGTCGATGGGCACGATGGGCTGCGTCACGAAGGGCGCCACGATGGTTTTCCCGGGCGAGGGCTTCGATGCCGGCGCGACGTTGAAGGCGGTGGCTCAGGAACGTTGCACCGGGCTCTACGGCGTGCCGACCATGTTCGTCGCCCTGCTGGATCATCCGGATTTTTCCGCCTTCGATCTCTCTAGCCTGCGCACCGGCATCATGGCCGGCTCGCCATGCCCGATCGAGGTGATGAAGAAGGTGGTGTCGCTGATGCATATGGAACAGGTGACCATCGCCTACGGCATGACCGAGACCAGCCCGGTGTCGTTCCAGAGCGGCGTCGACGACCCCTTGGAAAAGCGCGTCTCGACCGTCGGGCGCATCCACCCCCATGTCGAGGTCAAGGCGGTCGATGCCGATGGCGCTACCGTTGCGGTCGGCATACCGGGTGAGCTTTGCACGCGCGGCTATTCGGTGATGAAGGGTTACTGGGACGACGACGACAAGACCCGCGAGGCGATCGACAGCGACGGCTGGATGCACACCGGCGACCTCGCCACCATAGACGCCGAGGGCTATTGCAACATCGTCGGCCGGGTCAAGGATATGGTTATCCGCGGCGGCGAGAACGTCTATCCCAGGGAGGTCGAGGAATTCCTCTACCGCCATCCAAAGGTCAAGGAGGTGCAGGTGTTCGGCATTCCCGACGCCAAATATGGCGAGGAGCTGTGCGCCTGGATCGTGCTCAAGCCCGGCCAGATCGCCACCGAGCAGGAGGTCAAGAACTTCTGCGCCGGCCAGATCGCCCATTACAAGATCCCCCGCCACATACGCTTCCGCACCGAATTGCCGATGACGGTGACCGGCAAGCCGCAGAAGTTCTTGATGCGCGAGGCGATGGTGGAGGAACTGGGGCTGGTGGCGCAGAAGACGGCGTGAACGGGTGAACGCTTCGATCAGTCGGTGCGCGAATGCAGCCACGGTTCGCAGCAGCGCGCAGGGGCTTGCATGAGCGGTTTCGGACATTCGGTGACTTCGTATGCGATGCCTTTGGCCGCCTTGGTGATGGCTGTCGCCGTCAGAGCCGGCGGGCTGTCGGCAGACGAAGGTTCGCTGAGCGCCAGGATACTCGTCGGAGCGCTTTCGAGTGCGATTATGTTCACCACGATTTTCGTGGTGCTCGACCACGCCGAGGCGGTGGCTCGGCGTGTAGGAGAGCCCTACGGCACGTTGGTGCTGACTTTTGCCGTGACGGCAATCGAGGTGTCGATCATCGTTTCCATGATGCTGCATGGAGAGAACAATCCTACGCTTGCACGTGAGTCCGTCTTCTCAACGGTGATGATTGCATCCACCGGCGTCGTCGGCACCTGTCTCGCGCTTGGCGGCTGGCGTCATCGCAAGCAGGCAATTGTTCGACAAGGGACCAGCGCATATCTGGCGGTTCTGATCGCGCTGACCATCATGACGCTTATTCTGCCAACCTACACACAAGCTACGGGGCCGGGCACATTTTCGGCAGCTCAACTTGGCTTTGTGAGCGTGCTTTCGGTGCTGCTTTATGCAAGTTTTGTGTTCGCGCAGACTGTCCGCCACCGAGAAGACTTTGTCGAAGGGCAGGCCCATGGCGTTTCGCTGCGGACTGCCCCTCACGAAAGCGTCTTTGCCGGCGCATTGCTGCTTTTGATCGGGCTGATTGGCATTGTCATGCTCGCCGAGCAGGTCGCCGCAAGTGTTGAAAATACGCTCGTTGCCTATCAGGTGACACAGGCTGACAGCATTGTGGGAGCAATGATCGCGGGGCTGGTGTTGATGCCGGAGGCCATTTCGGCGGTGCGCGCTTCACTCAACAATGAGCTGCAACGCGGTTTGAATGTCGCGATGGGTTCCGCTTGCGCCACAATCGGTTTGACCATACCGGCGGTCGCGGCCGCCAGCCTGCTGACGGAAAGAGGGTTAACCCTGGGGCTTCCAGCGACTGACACAGTGCTTTTGATTTTAGCGCTGTTCATATGCAACGTAAGTTTTAGTACTGAAAGAACAACATTCTTGACGGGCGCTGTCCATATCGTGGTATTTCTTACATATATATTTCTTATATTTGTACCATGAAAACTTTGGCCCAGGCTGGCAATTAGATACAGTGGCGCGACTGGTCGTCAACGGACTGCTTGGGTTCTTCAGTCTGGAAGCCGACAGCGAACTGCAGCCCGTTGCCTGAGATGGCGTTTCCGCTTCCGCACCGAATTGCTGATGACGGTGACCGGCAGGCCGCAGAAATTCCTAATGCGCGAAGCAATGGTGAAGGAGTTGGGGCTGGTAGTGCAGAGGACGGCGTAAAGAGGGCTGTCCGTGCGAGCCGTCATGACCGTCTAATTATTCATTGACAGGTCGAAAATCGTCAATAGTCAACTCGATCTTTCAAAATAGGCCCTCGCCATTCCGCTAGGTACATTGAGCCATACCTGGTAAAAGCGTCTGGGTGTGCTTGATAGTGATCTAATAGATCGTTGGCAATTGACTCGTAGAAATCGATTATTCGATCGACTCCGTCGATCATGAAAGTTTCATCGCATTCGAATTTTTCAATTAATTTTCTGTATCTCGTGGTTGTGTTGGGGTGTGTATTTATCTCCAAAAAAGAGGGGTCGATCTTTCCCGCTATAATTTCAAAGACATAAAGCCCTAGCAAAAAGCTTGTTCCGCCTACGAACAGGCTATAACGATTTTCTTTATCTTCCGCGATAATAATAGAGTGTGCGTCAGCTTCGAATTCTTCGGAGTGTCGGCGCTTGTATCCCACCCACTCTCCAAGATCATCCCCATCGGAAAAGCGCTTTGCCGATGATATGTAAGACGTCTCTTCGGAGCTATGATTGAGGATATGATGCGCATATTCGTGGCCGATGATAAATTTCATCTGCCAATCGACAAACCCTTCAATTGTCGCGTGAATCTCCTGGGGTATCATCCCTCTGGGGTCAAGGTCGAAGTCAAGCGCCTCACTCAGCAGAAGTGTTCTAATGGCGATCAGGGTCGCAGCGCTTCGTACGCTTGCAGGCACATCGCCGACTGCCAAAGTACCTAGATTCATATAGTACAAAAAGTACCTGAGAACTTCAGATACAACAATTACCTTTCCAAACTCCGACTTTAGGCACATAGCATCGTAATTATTTGTTAATATGTATCTTCCTGGAATGTCAGTGCATACTAATCTTTCAAATTCAGGCATGTAGGATAGATATTGAGAAAAATCTCTCTGATTTTTATCAATCAACATTGTATTTAAATTTTTAACGATGGCTCGTCGTTGCATGACTCTGAAAATGCGAGCATGGTCGGTTATTGCGTCAGCCTGAACTCTCAGTAGAAAATCGTCTGCATTCTTTGGGCGCAATATCCTGGGGTATTCCTCTGGGCTGCAGACAAACTGAAGGAAATAGGCCGGATCAATTCCATCTGAGATATCGTCTTCAATCATTTGTTTGCGGCCATGTCCTAGACAGATATCGCATGTTGAGACGTCTAGTAGTCACAGCACTACTGACTCCGTGTTATGAACCGGGCGCGTTCTAGGAGTTCATCGAACGTCACGATATCGGTGCTGCGACTCTCACGCCGGAACAGTTCAAAGGTATCTCGCTTCACGTTCGCGGCTCTAGTGCTATCGGCGCGTAAGAACTCATCACTCGAGCCTATAACGAGTATGCTCTTGGCGTTTTTTGTGCGGGCGGTCAGAATTTCGCCCGCCTTGTTATGATGTTCGCCAGTCTGTGCGAAGGCAAGCCATTCCGCTTTCTGCTCAATGATCTGGGAAAATGCGCCCAGGAATTCTGGGCTGAATTCCCATGTTCCAGCACGTCCGCCACGACTGGCTTTGAAAATCGGAGTGTCCGGCTTCTTGATTTCAACGAGCACCGTGTAATCCGTGAAGGTCTGAAGGAAGTCGACCACAGGCTTGTTCTGGTTGTCGGTGCCGCCAGCGCCGACCGTCATCTCTCGATCAAACTGACGCATCACCCGATAGTCGAGACCATAGCCGAAAACCCACTGCTCGCGATCAAAGAAGTCTTGCCACTGCGCTTCGCTCCAATCTTTGTGGAGCATGTGCTTTTCATATTCTTCCAACCCCTGCCTGCGGCCCAGAAGGATGTTAACTTCCTCAACGGTCAGTTGCCCTTGCAGAGCGCGAAGAATGCCGTTCCTCTCTCCATCGGACATGTTCTTGATACGGTCGATGATCGCGCGATCTGAGGCATCGATGATCGCCTTCGGGCCGGCCTTCGTGGATATGTCTTCGATATGAAAAGTTTCTTGGTTCGACAGGTCGACGAACTCGATCTGAGTCAGAAAGTTTTGAAGTCGAATCCACTCATCGGAGCGGAAGGTGAATTCCTCCTTCTCCATTGCCTCGATCCAATCGCCCGCACGGGACTTGAAGGTTAGAAGCGACAGCCGCTTAATCTTTTTATTATCTTGCGTAACAAGGGCGGTCACTTGAGTCTTGCGGATATTGCCCGTCAGTCGAAGGCACATCGCGCCCTCTACCTCACCAAGGCGGACTTCGTCGCTGCCTTCATTCACCATTATGACGTTGCGAATACGCTCTGGGTTCATTCCCCCGAAGCTGAAGACTTTCGAGATATAGGTCTTAACCTGCTTGCGCAGCCTGAAGAACTCGTATCCGCTATCATCGCTCATGTCCTGACACTATCGCAGAAATATCGAAGTGGAAGTGATCTTACTTCGGTGGGCCTCGGAAATTTGTGTACAAGGCTTTCGGGTCTGCCAGGTCTGCATAGGGTTGGATTTTGATACCTAGGGCTACTGCGGCATCGTCGGGAAGCGCCCAATGTTCCACCATCCTTCCCTTGCTTCAATCCGCGGATTTGAGGTGGTCGATGAAGGCGCGCAGCTTCGGCAGGATTTGGCGTTTGCCGGGATGATAGAGGAAGAAGCCCGGTGTCGTGGCGGCGACGCTGTCCAGCACTGATTTGAGTTTTCCCTGGGCGATCGGACCTTCGGCGACAGGTCGAGGTGTCTGCGCCAGCCCAATGCCCTGCATCGCGGCCCCGAGCAATGTCGGATAGTCGTGCGCGATCAGTGGGCCCGAGACCATCGCTTCGATCGCCCCGTTGCCGTCGGCGAAGGACCAGGGCGCGATGGCGCCGTTCGAGCGGCGCAAGCGCAGGCAGGCGTGGTGGCGCAAATCCTCGACGTGCTCGGGGGCGCCATGGCGCTCGAGATAGTCCGGGCTGCCGACGACCACGAACGGGAACGACGGCGTCAGCCGCACGGCGACCATGTCGGGCGCGATGAACTGGCCAAGGCGGATGCCGGCATCGAACCCGCCTTTCGCCAGATCGACCATCTCGTCGCTCGCGGCGATCTCCAGCTCGATCTCGGGATAGGTTCGGCAGAACGACGCGATCATCGGCTCCAGGATCAACGGCACGACGGCGCGGGGTACGGACAGGCGCAGCAGCCCGGTCGGCCGTTGGCCGACATCACGCGCGGCCTCGCCTGCCATGACGATTTCCTCGAAGGCAGGGCCTGCACGGTCGAGGAACCGCTGACCAGCCTCGGTCAAACCGACGCTTCGCGTCGTGCGCACGAACAGCGCCGCGCCCATCCGGGCTTCCAGCGTGCGCACCGCCTGGCTCACAGCGGATGGCGTAACGCCGAGATCGGCGGAGGCACGGCGGAAGTTGCGGCGCCTGGCGACTGCCAGGAACACCTCGACGCCCTCCAGTGCACCGTGCCGAACTGTGTAGTTCTGCTTCATAGGTTGTTTTGATTATACCGGATAGTCGAATTATGGAAGCGGGCTTAGAGGTAGCCGACCGAAGCAGGGAGGCTTCGTGAACCAGTTGCTGACAGGAGGCCAAATGTCCACGGAAATGGTGTTCCAAACCCATCTCGTTCTAGGCTACGTCGCGTGGCTGCTTTGCTTCGGCGCATACGGTTTGCCGTGGCTGAGCTCCATGGACCGGGTCGCGGTGCAACGCGTCATTGCCACGCTGCACAGCTTCCGCTTCTTTGGGCTCGTCTTCATCCTGCCGGGTGTCGTTAGCCCCGATCTCCCAGCCGGCTTCGCCGTGTTCGCCGCCTACGGTGACTTTGCAACAGGGCTGCTGGCCATGCTGGCGCTGCTCACGGTGAGGATGCCTCGGCTCTTCTGGCCGTTGGTCGTCGCCTTCAATCTCGTCGGCATGGTCGAACTCGTCGTCGACTACTACCATGCCATCCAGGTCGGCCTTCCTGCGCATGCGGGGGAACTGGGCGCCGCCTACGCGATCCCGATCATCTACGTGCCGCTGCTGATGATCACGCACGTCGCCGCGTTCTATTTTCTGCTACGTCCTTTGAAGGTCCGGGTGTTGGCGACGACCGGCCCGGCTGTGCTTTGACGGTAAGAAGATCCACCAAAGAAAAAGGCGCGGGCCATGGCCCGCGCCTTTTCATATTCAGCCTTCCAAAGAGTTCAGTCCTTCTCGAAGATGCGCGCCTTGGCGACCACACCGGCAATGGCGCCGCCGATCAGCGGTGCAACGATGAACAGCCAGAGCTGGCCGATCGCGGCAGTTCCCGAAAACAGTGCCGGACCGATCGAGCGGGCCGGGTTGAGCGAGGTGCCGGTCACCGGGATGATGGCGAAGTGCAATCCTGCCAGCGTCAGGCCGATGACCAGTCCGGCGAACGCCGTCGAGTGCTTTTCAGCCGTGACGCCAAGGATCACGGTGACGAAGGTGAAGGTGCCGATCACTTCCCACAGTAATGCCGAGCTGACGCCCCATTTCGTCACATCCCAGCCATTGGCGCCGAAGCCGGTGGTGTGTCCGCCAACCTGGCCGGAAACGATGATCCACAACGCCAGCGAAGCAAGGACGCCGCCGATGACCTGCGCGATCCAGTAGGGGATCACGTCCTTGGCCGGCAGCCGGCCGGCAAGGAAGACGCCGAGCGTCACCGCCGGATTGAGATGCGCGCCCGAAATGGGGCCGATCGCATAAGCCGCCGCGATGAGGCCGATGCCGAACGCCAGACCGATGCCTTCCTGGCCGAGCGGCAGCGCGCCGCCGAAGCCGCCCGTCACCACAGAAGCCGTACCGATGAACACCAATAGAAATGTGCCTAGAACTTCCGCCAGATAAGTCTTCATTGCCCTCTCCTCGTGTCGATCCGCCGGTCCACCTTTTGCGCGCCGCGAATCACAACCGGAAGAGTATTCGCAACCAGAAAACTTGGAAAGCAGAGCGGTTGTGCAGGCCGACCTGCTTGTGCGCGCCGGTTGCGCGCTCTAGAGCAGGGCCGGAATAATTTTCTGCGTGACGGAACAAGACCATGCGACTGGGCGGACGGCTGGCTGCGGCCATCGAAGTGCTGGAAGACATCGGCCGGCGCCACCGGCCGGTGGCGGACGCGCTGAAGGATTGGGGCCTGTCGCATCGCTTCGCCGGCGGCGGCGACCGTGCGGCGATCGGCAACATCGTCTATGACGCCTTGCGCCACAAGCGTTCCGCCGGCTGGCTGCTGGGGCAGGACACGCCGCGCGCCATCGGCTTCGGCGCGCTGCTGCTCGAATGGCGCCAGACGGCACAATCGCTCAACGAGGCGCTCGATGGCGACAAGTTCGCACCGCCGCTGCTGACCGCCGCCGAGCTTCAGGCCATCGCCGAACGCCGGCTTGACGATGCGCCGGCCGCGGTGCGGGCGGATGTTCCGGACTGGTGCGCGCCGCTTTTCGAGCGAGCCTTCGGCTCGACCTGGGACGACGAGGGCGCCGCGCTGGCAACGCGCCCGCCGCTCGACCTCAGGGTCAACACCCTGCAGGCCAACCGCGACAAGGTGCTGGCCGAACTGACGGGAACCGGCGCGAAACCCTCGGCAATCGCGCCACACGGCATCCGCATCCCGCCGATCGACGGCGACGGCCGGCACCCGAACGTGCAGGCCGAGCCGGCTTTCCAGAAGGGCTGGTTCGAGGTCCAGGACGAAGGCTCGCAGATCGCGGCCGCCCTTGCCGGGGCGCAAGCCGGCATGCAGGTGCTGGATTTTTGCGCCGGCGCCGGCGGCAAGACGCTGGCACTGTCGGCTTCGATGGAAAATCGCGGCCAGATCTTTGCCCATGATGCCGAAAAAGCACGGCTGGCGCCCATCTTCGACCGCATCCGCCGCTCTGAAAACCGCAATGTCCAGATCGTCACCAAGCCGGCCGAACTCGCGCCGCTCGGCAACCACATGGACATCGTGCTGGTCGACGCGCCTTGCACCGGCAGCGGCACCTGGCGGCGCCGTCCCGATGCCAAATGGCGGCTGACGCAAAGGCAGCTCGATGCACGCAAGGGCGAGCAGTCGGCGATCCTCGATGCGGCCAAAGCCTATGTCAAACCAGGCGGCCTGCTGGTCTACATCACCTGCTCGGTGTTTGATGAGGAAAACGGTGAGCAGATCGCGGCCTTTCGGGACCGTAACAGCGGCTTTGTTCCCGTCGACCACCGCCAGCTCTGGGACAGCCGTTTTCCCGGCCATGAGGCAGCCGCACGCATCGGCGCCAGAGGCGACATCTCGCTGTCGCCGGCGCTCAGCGGCACCGATGGGTTTTATCTCTGTGCGTTACGCAGATCGGCCTGAATCCTATTCCTGACGGATGCGTGGCGCCGGCCGGCAGGCCAGGTCGATTGTGCAGTGCAGCAAAAGCATTTGCCTGCCGTCCATGCCTCTGCAATAAGCTTATCCGCGTAAAGGAAGGCAGCGGCAATGGCAGCAAAGATCGTACCCGCCCCGGACTATGAGGATCGCGTCAGGACCTCCTTCGCGCGTCAGAAGGCGATGGCCACGATCGGCGCCGAACTGACGCTGGTGACGCCCGGTATCATCGAGATCGAGATGCCCTATTCGGCGGCATTGACCCAGCAGCACGGCTTCCTCCATGCCGGTGTCATTTCGACGGCGCTGGACTCGGCCTGCGGCTATGCCGCCTTTTCGCTGATGCCGGAAAATTCCGGCGTGCTGACCATCGAGTTCAAGGTCAACCTCCTGGCGCCGGGCAGGGGCGAGCGCTTCCTGTTCCGCGGCTCGGTGACCAAGCCAGGCCGCACCATCATCGTCGCCGACGGCCAGGCCTACGCCTTCGCCGCCGACGGCGAGGCCAAGCTGATCGCCACCATGACCGGCACCATGATGACGGTGGTTGGCCGCGATGGGATTGAAGGGTGAGTGGCCGGTTCGCCGCAGGCGAATTCATCGTGCCGGTGGCACGATGAAAGGCCACGAACGCCGGGAGCTGCCGGAGGCAGCGGGTCCCGGCGAGCGGCGGTGCAGATAAGCAGATGATCGGGCGGAGAGGAATAAATCATCATGGCCGATAAAATCTCCCGCCTGTCGGGCAAGGACGTCCTCTTCGTTATGGCGGCGCAGGCCGAATACGGCCCGCACCTCAAGCAGCTGTTCACGCCGCTGATGACCGGTGTCGGTCCGGTCGAGGCCGGCGTCAGGCTGGGTGCTGAACTCTCCTGGCTGAAATCGCAAAAAGCACTGCCGGATCTCGTTGTTTCGCTCGGTTCAGCCGGCAGTCGGACGCTGCAGCAGACGGAAATCTACCAGGCGGTTTCGGTCAGCTACCGTGACATCGACGCTTCGCCGCTCGGCTTCGAGAAGGGCGCCACCCCCTTCCTCGACCTGCCGGTAACCGTGCCATTGCCCTTCAAGATACCGGACATCAAGCAGGCGACCCTGTCGACCGGCGGCGCGATCATCACTGGCGCGGCGTATGATGCTGTTGCCGCCGACATGGTCGACATGGAGACCTTCGCCTGCCTGCGCGCCTGCCAGCTGTTCGACATTCCGCTGATCGGTCTGCGCGGCATTTCCGACGGGGCGGCGGATCTCAGGCATGTCGGCGACTGGACCGAATATCTTGAAGTCATCGACGAGAAGCTGGCGGACGCCGTCATGCGGCTCGAACAGGCGATCGGCGACGGCGCCCTCCGGACGGAACCACCCCATGAAGATGCCAGACCAGCCTGAAAGTCGGGCTACGCAACCCATTGCGTCGACTCGTTTCTTTCTCTAAACGCTCGCCATGAAAACAGCCAATCATCCCGACACCGTCCTGATTGTCGATTTCGGCAGCCAGTTCACCCAGCTCATCGCCCGCCGCATCCGCGAGGCCGGCGTGTTTTCCGAGATCGTGCCGTTCCAGTCGGCCGAAGCGGCATTCAAGCGTATCAATCCGAAGGCCGTCATTCTGTCCGGCGGTCCGGCTTCGACCGGCGATATCGGCAGCCCGCGCGCGCCGCAGATCGTCTTCGATTCCGGCGTGCCGGTGCTCGGCATCTGCTACGGCCAGATGGCCATGTGCGTGCAGATGGGCGGCGTCGCCGAAAGCTCCGACCATCGCGAGTTCGGCCGCGCCTTCGTCGAGATACAAAAGGACAGCCCGCTGTTCGAGGGCCTGTGGGCGCCCGGCCAGCGCCATCAGGTGTGGATGAGCCATGGCGATCGCGTCATCTCCTTGCCCAAGGGCTTCGAAGTGTTCGGCAAGTCCGAGGGCTCGCCCTTCGCCATCTTCGGCAACATCGAGCGCAAGATGTACGGCATCATGTTCCATCCCGAGGTGGTGCATACGCCCGACGGCGCCCGGCTGCTCAGGAATTTCGTCCACAACATCGCCGGCATCGAGGGCGACTGGACCATGCGCGCCTACCGCGAGCACGCGGTCGAGACGATCCGCAAGCAGGTCGGCAAGGGCAAGGTCATCTGCGCGCTGTCGGGCGGCGTCGATTCTTCCGTTGCGGCGCTGTTGATCCACGAAGCGGTGGGCGACCAGCTGACCTGCATCCTTGTCGACCACGGCCTGATGCGCAAGGACGAGGCCGCGGGCGTGGTGGCGATGTTCCGCGAACACTACAATTTACCGCTCATTCTGGTGAACGCGTCGGACCGTTTCATCGACGCCCTCGAGGGCGAGTCGGACCCGGAGAAAAAACGCAAGACCATCGGCCGGCTGTTCATCGAGGTGTTCGAGGAAGAGGCCAAGAAACTCGGCGGCGCCGAATTCCTGGCGCAAGGCACGCTCTATCCCGACGTCATTGAAAGCGTCTCCTTCACCGGCGGCCCGTCGGTGACGATCAAGTCGCACCACAATGTCGGCGGCCTGCCCGCGCGCATGAACATGCAGCTGGTCGAGCCGCTGCGCGAGCTGTTCAAGGACGAGGTCAGGGCGCTGGGCAAGGAGCTTGGCCTGCCCGAAAGCTTCATCGGCCGGCACCCGTTCCCAGGCCCGGGTCTTGCCATCCGTTGCCCCGGCGGCATCACCCGCGAAAAGCTGGAAATCCTGCGCGAGGCCGACGCCATCTATCTCGACGAGATCCGCAAGGCCGGCCTGTACGACGCCATCTGGCAGGCCTTTGCCGTGCTGCTGCCGGTGCAGACGGTCGGCGTGATGGGCGATGGCCGCACCTACGAGTTCGTCTGCGCGCTGCGTGCCGTCACCTCGGTCGACGGCATGACGGCGGATTTCTACCACTACGACATGGCCTTCCTCGGCGCCGCCGCCACCCGCATCATCAACGAAGTCCGCGGCATCAACCGTGTCGTCTACGACGTCACGTCGAAGCCGCCGGGAACAATCGAGTGGGAGTGAGGGTACAAACGGCGGCAATAGCGTAGTTTCGGCGGCGAATTTCGCCGTCGCGCAGTGTTGTTGCAGTCCGTACCTTACTCCGCAGAGCTGGCGTTCTCCGTTTCTGCCTCGGTGGTTCGATCTGCGCCCAGTTTCCGGATGATGTAAAATCGCTTTAGAGGGCGGGAGTGCTCTAGCTGTTTAGTCCCGGCATTTGCTGGAGCGGATCGAGTTTGAAGCGTTCCGGTTGTGACGCCCACGCCTTGCAGATGAACTCGTAGGGCGTAAGGCCTTTGAGGGTCTTGAGCCTGCGACCGAAGTTGTAGGCCGAGATGAAGTCGGCAAGGTGCTGGCGGAGTTGGTCGTGGCTCTCGTAATAGAAACGCCTGACGGTTGCATCCTTGATAGTCCGGTTCATCCTCTCGACCTGGCCGTTGGTCCACGGATGCCTTGCCTTGGTCGTTCGGTGCTCGATGTCGTTCGTGGCGCAAGCCTATTCGAAGGCATGGGCCCAGAAGCGTTCGCCGTTTGCGATGGCCTCCTTGATCAATGGCACGGCCGAACCGCCGGCGCCGGGCGTCGTGAACTGGATACCGTTGTCGGTGAGGACAGTGTGGACCTTGTAGGGCACGGCCGCGATCAGGCGCAGTAGGAAGTCTCTCGATATGGCGGTGGTGGCCTTCTCATGCAGTTCGACGAAGGCGAATTTCGAGGTGCGGTCGATAGCGACGAACATGTGCAGCTTGCCCTGTTCTGTGCGCACCTCGGCGACGTCGATGTGGAAGTAGCCGATCGGATAGCTCTTGAACTTCTTCTTCGCCGGCTTGTCGCCTTCTACGTCCGGCAGGCGGCTGATGCCGTGGCGCTGCAGGCAGCGATGCAGTGATGAGCGCGTCAGGTGTGGGATCGTCGGTTGTAAGGCATAGAGGCAGTCATCGAGTGGCAACAGAGTGTAGCGCCGGAAGGCGACTATGACGGCCTCCTCCTCGGGCAAGAGCACTGTCGATCTAGGCTCTCTCGGACCGGTCGGCAAATCTGCCACCGAGGTCCGTTCCCGCCATTTGGCAACAGTCTTTTGGTTGACCCCGTAGCGCTTCGCCAGCGCCCTCAGGCTCTCTTGACTATGCTGTATCGCTCGACGGACCGCCTCTGTCGTCGTGGCGCTCCCATGAAGAACCTGGCCCATAGCGCATCCCTTGATTCGGAGGACAGGGGATGCCCATCAAAATCTGGGATCAAACATCTAGTCCCTCATCGCTCACGCCTCGACGTAGAATACCAACTGGGGCACGTATATCGGTCTGGTTGACCATGCTGCTTCAAAGCCTTGCTGCCGAGCAGCGTAGCGCCTCATATCAGCCGTTGCGCGATACTGTGCGCCGCCTGGAAGCAGACATCGTCCCGAGATTCGGGATGTTCGGAATTTTCAGGCCACGTCCCGCCGAACTGGCTTGCCGCCATCAGCCGCGAACACCGCGCTCGCCTCGCTGACGATAGAGACATGATCCCTGGCGGCCTTGCCCGCAGCAGCGCCGTCTCCGCGCATGATTGCGGTGACGATTAGCTCGTGTTCCTGCCAGGATTTGGCCAACCGTCCGGGCAGCATGAACTGAGCGCGCCGGAAGGGTGCCAACCGGCTGCGGGTCATCACGGTGAGATCGTGGATATGCGGGTTGTGGGCACCACGATAGAGCCGGGTGTGGAACTCGGTATTGAAATACTCGTAGTCCTCCTCGGCGCCCAGTTGCACCATCCGCGCCGAAGCCTGATGCTCGATTTCGAGCGAGCGGCGCTCGGCACTGGTCATGCGCTCGGCCGAGAAGCGCGCGCAGATCGCCTCCAGTTCGGCCATGCTCTCGAACATCGAGGCGAGATGCTCTTGCGTCACGACAGCCACGATAGCACCCCGGTTGGGCCGCCTTTCGACCAGCCCCATGGCGCTGAGGTGGCCGAGCGCCTCCCTGACCGGGGTGCGTGATACGTCGAAGCGGGCGGCGAGGGAGGTCTCGTCGAGCTTTTCGCCGGGGCGTAGGTAGCCGGTGACGATCCGGTCCCCGATCGCCCTCACCATCTGATCCACGGTCTTGCCCGACCTGATCAAGTTGCGCTTCCCCGACAAATCTCCTCCGCCCCGTCTTCTTGTGGAGGGTCGACGCAGCGGCCCATCGACTCAACATACCCCTGTATGCCTCTATTTTAATCTGCCTGTCAAATTGGCTGTTTTCAAGGCAAGAAGTGCATGCAATTGCCCGCTACATAAGCAGGCTCTTTTAAAGGTGCGATTGATTCCATTCATTAATTTCGCCAAAGAAACTGGCATGGCGATTGCATGCACTTTGTTGACGGCATCTTAACCGGCCCGGAAAGGGTCCTACAGGGGAGCATTCACAATGACCGCGAGATTCACGCTTAACCGCCGCGAGCTACTCAAGACCTCCGCCGCTGGAGCCGCACTCGGGCTTGCGTCCGCTGCCTTCCCCATCAGCAGGGCCTTTGCCGCTGCCGCCACCGTCGGCTTCATCTATGTCGGGCCGAAGGACGACTACGGCTACAACCAGGCGCATGCCGAAGGGGCGGCGGCGTTGAAGGGTATCGAGGGCATCTCCATCGTCGAGGAGGAGAACGTGCCGGAGACGGTCGACGTCCAGAAGACGATGGAATCGATGATCAATCTCGACGGCGCCTCGCTGATCTTCCCGACCTCGTTCGGCTATTTCGACCCCCACATGCTGGCCATGTGCACGAAATTCCCCGACGTGCAGTTCCGCCATTGCGGTGGCATGTGGGACAAGGCCAAGCACCCGATGAATGCCGGCTCCTATTTCGGCTATATCGGTATGGGCCAGTATCTCAACGGCGTTGTCGCCGGCCACACTTCCAAGACGAAGAAGCTCGGCTTCGTCGCCGCCAAGCCGATCCCGCAGGTGCTGCTCAACATCAATTCCTTCCTGCTCGGCGCGCGCTCGGTTGATCCGACCATCACTTGCCAAGTCATTTTCACCGGCGAATGGTCGCTGGCGGTCAAGGAAGCGGAAGCCACCAACGCACTGGTCGACCAGGGCGCCGACGTTATTAGCTGCCATGTCGATAGCCCGAAAGTGGTGGTCGAGACGACCGCCGGCCGTGGGGCCTTCGTGTGCGGCTATCACGCCAACCAGAGCCCGCTGGCGCCGGAAAAATACCTCACCGGGGCCGAGTGGAACTGGGCCAAGGTCTACAAGATGTTCGTCGACGACCTCGTCGCCGGCACGCCACTGCCCAACTTCACGCGCGGTGGCCTGGCCGACGGCTTCGTCAAGATGAGCCCGCTCGGTCCCGCCGTCGGCGAGCCGGCGCGCAAGCAGTTCGACGCCACGCTGGCCGAAATGATGAACGGCGGCTTCGCCGTCATCAAGGGACCGCTGAAGAGCAACAAGGGGGCTGTCGTCGCCACCGCGAGCCAAGCATTCCCGGAGACCGCGATCGAGCTCGAAAGCATGGATTATCTGGTCGAGGGCGTCGTCGGTTCGACCGCCTGATCTGAGGGGGTGGGGCGATGACGGACACGATGACAGGGGCCGGCATGCCGGCACTCTTCAGCGCCAAGGCCTATTCGGCGGCGGTGGAATGGATTGCGCGGCGGGCGGAGGCTTTGGTCATTCCGCTCGCGGCGCTGATCGTCGGCATGGCGCTGTTCAGCCTGTTCATTGTGCTCGTCGGCAAGTCGCCGATCCTGCTCTACCAGACCATGTGGCGCGGCGGCTTCGGCTCCTGGTTCTCGGTCCAGAACTCGCTGTCGCGCGCCGCTCCCCTGCTGCTGGCCGCGCTCTGCGTGGCCCTGCCGGCCCGGCTCGGCCTCGTCGTCATCGGCGGCGAGGGTGCAATCGTGCTCGGCGGCGTCGCCGCTGCGGCAGCCGGCACTGCGCTCAGCGGCGGGCCATCGTCAATCGTCATTCTTGCCATGGGCGTGGCGGGCATGGCCGCCGGCGGCATCTGGATCGGTGCCGTCGGCGCGCTGCGCCATTACCGGGCCGTCAACGAAACCATTTCCAGCCTGCTGATGGCCTACATCGCCATCGCGCTGATGAACCAGCTGGTGGAAGGGCCGTTGCGCGACCCGGCCTCGCTCAACAAGCCGTCAACGCAGCCGCTGGCGGACATCTACCGCATCGGCAACATTCCGGGCATGGACGTGCATTGGGGGCTGGTTGTCGGTGTCGTCGCTTGCATCCTCTCCTGGTTGCTCATCGAAAAGACCCGCTGGGGTTTTGCCGCGCGCATCGCCGGCGGCAATGTGCGGGCAGCACAGGTACAGGGGCTGGCCGTCGGGCCGCTGATCGTCGGCTTCACCGCGCTCGCTGGCGGCTTTGCCGGGCTTGCCGGCATGCTGGAGGTCGCCGCCGTGCAGGGGAGCGCCAACGCCTCGCTTTCCGCCGGCTATGGTTACACCGGCATCCTTGTCGCCTTCCTGGCCCGCCACAATCCGCTGGCCATCATTCCGTTCGCCATCCTGCTTGGCGGCATCGACGCCTCGGGCGGGCTGATACAGCGCCGCATGGACCTGCCCGACGCCACGGTGCTGGTGCTGCAAGGCATGATCTTCATCGTCATCCTGTTCAGCGAAACCCTCTACGGCCGCTTCAAGGCCTTCAATCCCGATCTTTGGAAAAGACCCGATCTCGTGAAGGGAGCCGCCTGATGGACGCGACCGAGATCGGCCTCTGGGGCGTGCCGCTGGCCGTGCTCGGCGGCGCCATCCGCGTGTCGACGCCCTTCATCTTCGTCTCGGTGGGCGAGGCGATCACCGAGCGTTCGGGTCGCATCAATCTGGGGCTCGAAGGCACGCTGGTCTTCGGTGCGATGACCGCCTATGCGGTGGCGGTGATGACGGGCTCGCCATGGCTCGGCCTCATCGCCGCCGCCTTCGCCGGCCTGTGCTTCGGCCTGTTCCATGGCTGGATCTGCAGATTCCCGAAAGTCAACGACATCGCCGTCGGCATCGCGCTGATGCTGTTCGGCTCGGGTCTCGCCTTCTTCTTCGGCAAGCCGTTTATCAAGCCGAAGGCGCCCAATCTGCCGGCCATTCCCTTCGGCGGCTGGTCCGACATTCCGCAGGTGCAAGCCGCACTCGACGTCAACGTGCTGTTCCTGATCGGCGCGGTGCTGTCGGTCATCCTGTGGTGGGCGTTCCGCAACACCCGCGCCGGCCTCATCGTGCGCGTCGTCGGCGACAGTTCGGACGCGGCACGCGCCATGGGCCTCAACCCCGATACGGTGCGGCTGCTCGCCACCGGTGTCGGTGGCGCGCTGGCCGGCATCGGCGGCGCCTACCTGTCGCTCTACTATCCCGGCAGCTGGACCGAACGCATCTCGTCGGGCCAGGGCCTGATGGCGGTGGCGCTGGTCATCTTCGCGCGCTGGAACCCGCTCGGCTGCTTTGCTGCAGCGCTTTTGTTCGGCGGGGCGGGAGCTCTCGGCCCGGCGCTTCAATCGGTCGGCGTCACGCAGGGCTACTACATGTTCTACGCCGCTCCCTACATCCTCACCCTCATCATCATGATCGCCACCTCGTCGCCGACACGAACGCTTGCGGGCGCGCCGGGCGAATTGTCGATCACCAAATGACTGGAGTTTTGCCGATGAACGCCAGAGCCGAAGTCACTCAGCATACGATCGACGCCGAGCCTTATCCTTGGCCCTACAATGGCGACCTGCGGCCCGACAACACGGCGCTGATCATCATCGACATGCAGACCGATTTCTGCGGGCCGGGCGGCTATGTCGACCATATGGGCTACGATCTGTCGCTGGTGCGCGCACCGATCGAGCCGATCAAGTTGGTGCTGTCGACGATGCGAGCCAAGGGCTACACCATCATCCACACGCGCGAGGGGCACAGGCCCGATCTCGCCGACCTGCCGGCCAACAAGCGCTGGCGCTCGCGCCGCATCAATGCCGGCATCGGCGACCCTGGCCCGTGCGGGCGCATCCTGGTGCGCGGCGAGCCGGGCTGGGACATCATCCCCGACCTTTACCCGACCGAGGGCGAGCCGATCATCGATAAGCCCGGCAAGGGCTCGTTCTGCGCCACCGACCTGGAGCTCATCCTCAATCAGCGCGGCATCGAGAACATCGTGCTGACCGGCATCACCACGGATGTCTGCGTGCACACCACCATGCGCGAGGCCAACGACCGCGGCTATGAATGCATGATGCTGGAGGATTGCTGCGGGGCGACCGACTACGACAACCATCTGGCGGCGATCAAGATGATCAAGATGCAGGGCGGCGTCTTCGGCACGGTGTCGAATTCCAAGGCGCTTGTCGCGCAGTTGCCATGAGGAGGCCGCGATGAATGACAGGAAAGCGGTCGGCGTCGAGACCATCGGCATGACCATGCGCTTCGGCGCCTTCACGGCGCTGGATGCCGTGTCGGTGAAGGTGCCGGCGGGCTCCTTCCACGCGCTGCTCGGCGAGAACGGCGCCGGCAAGTCGACGCTGGTCAAATGCATGATGGGTTTTTATCACCCGACATCAGGCGACCTGCTGGTCGATGGCCGCGAGGTGGCGATCGCTAGTCCGCGCGACGCCTCGGCGCTCGGGCTCGGTATGGTCTATCAGCATTTTACGCTGGTGCCGTCGCTGACCGGTGCGGAAAACCTCGTCATCTCGCGCGAGAAGGTTCCGGGCATTATCGATTGGCGTAGGGAACGAGCCGACCTTGCCGTGTTCATGGAGCGCATACCGTTCAAGCTGCCGCTCGACGTTAAGGTGGCGGAACTCGCCGCCGGCGAAAAGCAGAAGCTCGAAATCATCAAGCAGCTCTATCTTGGCCGCAGCTTTCTAGTGCTGGACGAGCCAACCTCGGTGCTGACGCCCGGTGAGGCGCAGGAGGTGCTGGGGCTGGTGCGCGACATGACCAAGGCCGGCGACCTCACCGTGCTGATGATTTCGCACAAATTCCATGAGGTCACCGGCTTCGCCGACGATGTCAGCGTGCTGCGCAAGGGCAGGCTGACGGGAACCGGCCGCGTCGCCGACCTCGACCACAAGGCGATGGCGGCGATGATGATCGGCGACCAGCCGATCGCCGCGCTCGACAGTCGCGCGGCGCCGAAACCCGATGCCGAGATCGTGCTCAAGGTCAAATCGCTGAAGGCGCCGGACCGCACCGGGCTGAAGTCGATCCGCATCGAGAATCTCGGCGTGCGTTCGGGCGAGATCGTCGGCATCGCCGGCATTTCCGGCAATGGCCAGAAGGAATTCCTCGAGGTCCTGGCCGGCCAGCGGCCGCGCGACGGTGGCGAGGTGCTGGTACGCGGCTCCGCCTATGCGGCGACGCGGGCCGAGGCGCGCGCGCTCAATGTGCGGCTCATCCCGGAAGAGCCGCTGAAGAATGCCTGCGCGCCAAAAATGACGGTGGCCGAGAACATCTCCTTCCGCACCTTCGACATCGACGGCAACGGCAGGCCGGTGAACTGGA
This sequence comes from Mesorhizobium sp. M7A.F.Ca.ET.027.03.2.1, assembly GCF_003999175.1. Classification (NCBI taxonomy): domain Bacteria; kingdom Pseudomonadati; phylum Pseudomonadota; class Alphaproteobacteria; order Hyphomicrobiales; family Phyllobacteriaceae; genus Mesorhizobium; species Mesorhizobium sp. M7A.F.Ca.ET.027.03.2.1. The sequence goes on from NZ_RZOM01000009.1 coordinate 21,130, forward strand.
TCAGCGCCAGCGCCATACGCGCGTTCAGCGCCAAGCTGGTCGAGCAGTTCAAGGTCAAGACCGCCTCGCTATCCTCGCCCATCGCCTCGCTGTCGGGCGGCAATGTGCAGCGCGCCGTGCTGGCGCGCGAACTGACCGGCGAGGTCGACCTGCTGATCGTCTCCAACCCGTGCTTCGGCCTCGACTTCTCGGCGGTGGCCGAAATCCGCGCCCGCATCATGAAGGCGCGCAATGCGGGTGCGGCAGTGCTGCTGATGTCGGAGGACCTCGACGAGCTTTTGGAACTGTCCGACCGCATTTTCGTCATGTCGGACGGCGCGCTGGTCTACGAGACGCCGATCGCGCAAGCGAGCGTGCAGACCATCGGCGAGCATATGGCGGGACATCACTGATGGCGGAGATTGATGCGCAGCCGTTCGCCTTCTCCTTCAAGCCGCAGACGATGGCGCTGGTCGTCATCGACATGCAGCGCGATTTCGCCGAGCCCGGCGGCTTCGGCACCAGCCTTGGCAACGACGTCAGCCGGGTGGCCGCGATCGTGCCGACGGTGAAGA